>JBGTCS010000015.1:0-9413 GCA_041748715.1 Pyrinomonadaceae bacterium
AAATAAGTTCATTATCCTTAATGCTTTAGCTAAAGCTGTAAGGAATTCATTTTAATTTTTCCCGGTTCGGCTAAAGCCTCTCGTTAGTTTCCATTTAATCCACTAGCTAAAGCTAGTGGCAATTTATGGAAGTGCCCTAAATTTCGCTTTGTTGTATTGTGGGATCTCCGATTTCTTGTGAAATCGATTCTTGTCGCCTTCCGCGACTGGGTCAAGGATTTATCCGATTTAGCAATGTGACTAATTTGTCCACACTGGGGCGCCGGCTTCATAGGACTGAGGCTATCGTCATTTATCCGATTTATCGATATTCTCCCCATCTGCCGGTGGTTCGGCATTTTTCTTTTTGTCCTGATCGTTATCGCCGAGCGAGATGCCGAGGATTTTGGGATTATCCATAAATTCTACGAGTTTTTCGGGGCTGATCGTGGCTCGGATGACGGCGGCATCTTTTTTATTTATGGTAACGATGGCGAGTTTTACGTTTTTCCCGTCTTCGCGCATGTACATATAGGCCTGTTCGCCGTCTTTTGAGCGGACGCGGAAAACGCTGCTCCACTGCGGGCCAAACGAATTCCGCATCGCGGTCTGCATTTCAAAATCGATCGAGTCGAGCGAAAACTTTAGATCTTCAAAAAGCGTCACACTGAAGCTTTTGACACCCGCCGGACGCACGACTTTGACCGCCAGTTTTGCCAGCCACATAAACGGAACGCTGACTTTCTTTGCGTGGTATTTCGTTTTGATGTGTGTGGCTATTGCGTCAAATTCGCTCTTCTGAGCGTTTACCGCGGGCGGCATAAGCGCGTATCCGACGAGCAGAATAAATGACGCGGCAAACAGTTTTTCTCTTGCTAACATCCGGTTACTCCTTGTCGCGTTTTGGTTTTGGCGTGTTGCTGTCGCGTATGACATCGATCTTTGGAATATTCATTTTTCCGCTCAGATCGATAAGCGTTTCGATATCGATCATGCCGATGACATTTACAAGTGCGATGCTCTTTGATTCGGAAATAACGACCGCGACTCCGCTCATTACATCACCGGTGAACATCGTATAGATATCGACCTTTTGATCGTTCTTTTTGCTGCGGACATTGGCGAGCATTTCCCAACCGGGCGAGTTGAGTTGCGAGCGGATCTGATCGACGTCACTGACGTTATATTCATTTTCGCGTTCGAAATTGTAAACCCGGACATAAATTCCCTTTAGACCGCTGATCGCCTCGGCAACCTTTTTTGCATCGCCGTCTTTGTCTTTTATCTTTGTAGCGACGCGTTTTGCCAGATCGAGCAGCTTGCCGTCGACATTTACCTCGACAACATCTCGTGCTCGTGCTTCGAGGCCGCTCAGCCGTTCAAAATGAAGCCGGGCATCCTGTCCGGCGACCGCGTTGGCCGCGACCAACGAGAAAAGCACAATCGAAATGCTGACTGTAATCTTGTTAAATACTTTCATATATCTATCTCCTAAATAACCTTACCGATTGTTCGTCCGGTTGGGGTTTGTTCTTTCGTCTGTACGGTTTATCGTGTCGCCCACCACTTTTAATTTCTCGCTGGTTATCGCCAGAGCCAGCATCAACTGGCTGTAAGCGTATCTTTCTTCTTTGCTAAGCACGACCGGAGCTTTTTTTACCTCGGGAACTCGTGCAATGTAGATTCGCAGTTTTGATCTCTTTGACCTCAGGACAGCCATGACCGGCTGCTGTGTCGCTTTTTGGGTTTTAACTATCGCTGGCAGGTTAACGATATTTTCAGTCGAGGCGAGTTTAATTGGACCCGTCACGACCGGCTGATTTGGCGATTTAGCGATCAATACGGGCGAGCTGTCCGACGAGTTGTCCATAAATAGAAACCATATTCCCACGCCGACCACCACCGCTGCGAAGGCTGCGAATGCCAACCCAAAAGAAAATGAGAGAGTCCAACGCTTTGGCTCCACGATCACCATGTTTCTGATTTTCGACGGCACAAGCGGAACGTCCGTTTCCTGATATCGATATGCGGACAAAAGGTTTTCGAGACGCTCGATCTCGGGGTCCGTGCCGGTTTTGTTCGACAAATAATCTTCTTTCATTTTTTTGCTCCAGCGATGCCGAGTTTTTTTCGCAACTTTTCCATTCCGCGGTGTAAATTTACTCTTACCGATTCCGAAGTACGGCCGGTCCGGTCGGCGATCTCATTGGCAGTCATTCCTTCGATCAGCCGCAACATCAATGGTTCCCGGTATGTCTCTTTCAGCGATCTGATCGCCGCCATTATTTCGGCCGCCTCGGCACGCGGATTATGGCGACCCTTCAATTCGTCGGGCAGCTCCTGGCTAGGGCGTTTACGGCGGTAATATTCTGCCGCATGATTGCGTGCGATCCGTGCCAACCATGCACCTACGGCGTTTTTATCCCGAAGCGATCCGAGATTTTTGTATGCGGCGAGGAAAACCTCTTGAACCAGGTCATGAACATCGTCATAAGGTACTCGCGAGAGCAAGATTCCATGCACAAGCGGTGCATAACTTCGATAGATTGTTTCGAATGCCTGTTGATCGCCATTGGAAGTGCGCTCGACCATTGTCCTTTGATCTTGGTCGAGGGCGGTCGCGGCGGTCGTTTTGCCGTACAAAAATAATTCCTGGGTCATCTCGCTTTCAGCCATTATTATAAAAACCACAAACTAAAGATCGGTAAAGGAGAGACGGGCATCGCAAACGCAAATCTTTGTATTTATCTAGTGCCGGTAATATAGACGAAATCCGCGCCAAAATGTTAACCATAATTTTGCGAAACGTTAAAAAAGAGCCCGAATCCCGTCGATCTCGTCGCTTTTGGCAGAATTATCAACTTTTTGTGGGCGCCGCACGTCATAAATATCGTTGGCGCGACTTGCCGCTGGGTTTTTTGTTATATGGGTTACTATTCTCATGTAAAAAGCGCATTTGTCACGAGTAGATGTTTACTAATTTAACGGATGAGCAGCTTGTCGAATTGGCGGTTTCGGAAAGTCCTGATGCCTTCGGCGAAATCGTTAGAAGGTGGGAGCGGAAGATTTTCGGTCTCTGTTTTGGCATGCTCGGTCGCGAGGACGACGCCAGAGACGCGGCCCAAGAAGCTTTTATTGCCGCATATCGTAACCTTTCGAAATTTCGCGGCGACGCAAAGGTTTCGTCTTGGCTGCATCGAATAGCCGTAAATCAGTGTTTGACAACCAAACGCCGACAGCGTTCGCGGGCTGAAGATTTTCTGGATGAGGAAAGCGGCGAGGAAGATAGGGTTTTTGTCGCGTCGTTAAGTTATTCCCCGGCATCGAGAGCGGAAAAGACCGAGCGTATGTCTCTGGTCAGGCAGGCAGTGGGATCTCTGCCGACCGATTTGAGAGAGGTAATTGTGATGAAGGAATTCGAAGAAATGACCTTTCAGGAGATTTCAGACACGCTCGAGCTGCCGCTGAGCACGGTAAAAAGCCGGTTGTACACGGCCTTAAAGCAACTAAAGATGAGAATGGAACGGACACCGGTCGAGGTCGTTTGAACGTGTGGAGTGAGCAATGTTACAGAACAAAAACAATTTAGATTGCGGGTTTACCGACGAGATCGTTTCGTATATCTACGACGAACTTACCTCGCAGGAACGCGGAAATTTTGAATCGCATTTGACGTCGTGCACCGGGTGTACGGACGAATTTGCTGCGATCTCAAATGCGCGTTTTTCGGTATTTGAGTGGCAGAAAGAAGAATTCTCTAATCTCTCGACACCTGAGTTCGTTATTCCATACAAATCGAGCGGTGAGACCTCGGGAAAAGCAGCATCGGGTTTTTGGGCCGGGTTACGTGATCTGTGGGCGGTATCAAACTGGCCGCTGACGGCCGCTGCCGGTATCGTCGTTATGATCGGTCTCGGATTTATGGCGATGACAGTCCTCGATCGAGGCGGGGATGAGATCGCGGCCAATATAACGGTTGAAACGCCGGAAATCGCCGTTACTCAGGCGGGCGAACCATTGATGCGCAACGCTGTGGAAATCCAACCTGAAACTCAAGTTCCGGAATCGCGAACTGATTTTAGAGCGGAGTCGTCGCCGGGAACTTCCCTGTCGAATGAACCACAATCCACAAAAACGATTTCAGTTAGAAAGCAAAAACCTAATCGGCAGTTTACCGCCGGCACGCAGCCGCCCCAAAATGAGAGTTCTGCTCGACAGCAAACCGCGAAAGCTCCGGTTTTGAATACTTATGACGAATTGGACGACCGTTCGCTGCGACTTGCCGACCTTTTCGACGATGAAATTGGAGCAAAACGTTAGTTAATACCGACTATGAAATTAACAACCAAATTTATACAAGCGACTATTTTTATTCTGGTGATAGCTTTTGCAGGTCCAGCATCGGCCCAGGATGAAGTGCCCCCAAACGCCCGCGACGCGGATGCAAGCCGGCAGCCTGATAACAGATCTAACGCTCTGAGACAGTTGGGGCTTTCGCGCGAACAATTCCAGCAGATCCGCGGTCTTAATGCAAAACGTACGCCGTTGATGGAATTGGCGCAAAAACGTTTTCGCGATGCTAACCGATCGCTCGACGAAGCTATCTATGCCGACCAGTTGAATGAATCACTGGTCCAGGAGCGTTTGCGGGAAGTGCAGATGGCACAGGCCGAGGTTTCAAAGATCCGTTTTATGAGCGAACTCGCAATTCGCCGAATTCTGACACCTGAACAGCTTGGCCGTTTTCGCGAGATACGCCAGCGTTTCGAACAGGCCCGTCAACGGATGGATGACCGACGAAACGACAGCCCGCGCATGCCAGCCGACAACAACAACCCGCGAAAGTCGGAACAAACCCGACCGGTAAACAATTTAAATAAGCCACAGACCAAGAAACCTTAGTCCGTCAGTTTTGGTATTTCGATTTATCACTGAATGCGGCCGGTCCCGAGAAGGATCGGCCGTTCTATTGTTTGATGTTTTGCTAAAGTTCGTTATATGCTTGTCGAAACGTAGTTTGCACCGATCCTCGGATGAATCTTTTTACACACCTTTTACTGGAAATACAGGCAACGACTAACTTGCTCTGGCGCGCACTCAAGGGGTTGCGCAAAAAGCCGAGGTATTTTCACGAGATCATCAAACAGATGGATCAGATCGGTGTGGGTTCGTTGGGAATCGTTGTTTTGACCGGATTTTTCACGGGCGGCGTTCTGATTCTACAGGCCTACCCGACTCTGCAATATTACGGAGCTCAGAGTAATGCCGGGCAGGGCGTGGCGACCTCGCTGATCCGCGAACTTGGCCCGGTGTTGACGGCATTGATGGTTGCGGGCCGTGTCGGATCGTCGATCTCGGCCGAGTTGGGCTCGATGATAGTTTCGCAGCAGATCGATGCGATGCGGGCGCTCGGAACATCGCCTGTCCGAAAATTGGTAACGCCACGAATCATCGCTCTTTTAATAACGCTTCCGTTGTTGACGATCTCAGCCGACTTGTTCGGATTGATCGGCGGCGGCATCGTTGCCAATCAATTGCATGGCTTGGATGTAAACGTTTATGTTTCTTCGGTTAGGTCCGGCACCGATATTAATGCACTGGTAACCGGTATCATTAAACCCATTTTTTTCGGCCTAATCATTGGATTGATCTCTTGTCAAAAAGGGCTTAGCACGACCGGCGGCACTGTCGGCGTGGGAGTTTCGACGACACAGGCGGTTGTCGCCTCGTCGATAAATGTAATTATCGCGGACTTTTTCTTGTCAAAGCTGTTGCAGTCGATGATGAACAGCACAATGTTCTAAATTTTAGTAATGACACTGTCTATGTTCGAAAACAATGACGAAGAAGTTGCCGAACCTCCCGGCGAAATCGACCAGCAGCTCGAGGCTGAGGAATTGGATCGACGGCTGGTCCCGACGATCGAATTTCGCGATGTCGATCTGGCCTTTGACGATCAGGTAATTTTGGACAATATTAGTTTTTCGATTCGTCGGGGCGAGACAAAATTTGTGATCGGCGGCTCCGGAACTGGAAAATCGACGATCATAAATCTGATACTCGGCCTTCTAAAACCGGACAGCGGACAAATATTTGTCGAGGGCGAAGACATCACCCATTTTGACGATGTAGAGCTAATGCGGATCCGGAAAACCATCGGAATGGTATTTCAGGAAGGCGCATTGTTCGATTCCCTGTCCGTATATGACAATGTTGCGTACCGGCTTCACGAAAACAATATCGATGAGGACGAAGTCGAACACGAAGTCCGTTGTATGCTCAATTTCGTAGACCTTGAAGACGCGATCGATAAAATGCCAAGTGAATTGTCGGGCGGGATGAGGCGTCGCGTCGGTATTGCCCGGGCATTGGTCGGAAACCCGAGTATCGTGCTTTTTGACGAGCCCACTGCCGGTCTCGATCCGCCTACAGCCAGAACGATTTGCGAATTGGCAATTAAGCTGAGGGACATTGAGGATGTATCATCTATATTTGTAACGCATGAAATGAACAATTTGGATTACCTGTCGAGCGAATATGCTGTGCTCGACGAAACGGGCAAGGTTAGCTTTGAACGCGAAGGCGAGAACTTTTGTCTGATCAATACAGAGGTTATGATGCTCAAAAAGGGCAGGATCATTTTTAGCGGAAAAGAAAAAGAACTGCGAGAATCCCAGGATCCGTATATCCGCCGTTTTATTCGCGGAAATTAGAAAACCAATGCCGAGAAGCAAACAAAAACTCACATTCAGCGAACTCCGGGTGGGCATTTTTATGCTTTCGGCGTTGCTTATCACCGCGTTTTTGATCCTAAATTCGACGGGCAGCTTTAACCCGTTTGAAAAGAAGATGCGGCTCAAGGTCAGGTTTGAGACCGCGGACGGACTCCACGCAGGAGCTGATGTTCAGCTTGCTGGCGTCTCGGTTGGAAAGGTCGAGGAGGTCAGATTCCTGCCGCCCGATTCGCCGGACAGCGAACGCATCGAAGCAACTCTATCGGTCGTCCAGGAACTCGACAATAAGCCTATCTCGGAACTTATTCGGACCGATTCGCGAGCCCAACTTGTCGCGACATCCGTACTCGGTAACGATAAGATCGTAAATATCAGTCCCGGCACGTCCAAGGGAATACCGGTTGACGAGAATGCAATGCTGCCGACTAGTTCGTCGGTCGGTCTGAATCAGCTCACAACCACCGGCAACGATCTGCTGACCCAGATTAATAAACTGGCTATCCCAGCCAACGAAATTCTGCAAAAAGCCAACCAAGGGGAAGGCACGCTCGGCCGTGTGCTCAACGACGAGACTCTCTACCGCAGCCTCGATGGCGCCGTGAACGATACGCGTGACACTATGACCCGGCTGCAGGCGACGCTGGACCGACTAAATCGCGGCGAAGGAAGCGCGGGTAAATTAATCAACGATCCGACGCTTTATAACAATCTGAACAAAACGGTCGCTCAACTCGAGGCCATTTCCTCGGATATAAGATCAGGCCGAGGTTCTGCGGGCAAATTCCTCAATGACGATGCTCTCTACCACGAAACTCGAGATGCTGTTGCCGAACTTAGAAAGTCGGCGGATAAGATTTCGCTGATCGCCGACGACGTGAGATCGATAACCACAGACATCAGAGATGGCAAAGGAACAATCGGAAAGATCTTTCGCGACGAGAAGATGTATGACGACACCCGTGAAGCCATTGCGCGGTTTAGTTCCACGACAGCCCGTTTAGAATCGATCCTGTCAGACGCTCAAGGCGGCAAAGGTACGATCGGTAAACTGCTCAACGACGAAACTCTCTACAACAGCGTGAACCAAACGGCTAATAATGTCGCCACATTTACGGGCGAAGGCACGAAATTGCTGGATGATTTTCGCAAGAATCCCAAAAAATATCTCCGCATAAAGCTCGCTATTTTCTGATCCTAAAATAAAGTAAACTCTCGCTTTGATTTATTGCATATAAAACCGTATATTATGCATCTACTCAGGAGCTGCATGCATTTATGTGTGCATAACGAGTCAGCAAGATGCATAAAAAGGACAGACATAATACATTGCTTGCTCTGATCGGAGCAAGGCAGATCGCCAGTCAGAGCGAACTTGTTGCAAGTCTTTGCGAAGCCGGTTTTGCCGTGACGCAGGCGAGTGTCTCTCGAGACCTTGACGAAATGGGCATCGGCAAGGTTCGCGGGTATTATTCCTTGCCGGAAAAAGCGATCAGAGATTCCGGCTTCGGTGCGGTGACATTTGTTATCGCGGGAGGCAATTTGATAGTCGGACGCTGCTTGTCGGGCCTTGCTTCCGCCTTGACCGTCCGGATCGACGCGGCGAATATTTCCGGCATCGTTGGAACCATCGCGGGCGATGACACAATATTTATCGCGGTTAGGGACGCCGCCCTACAGGGTGAAATATTAAAGGATCTTGCTGATCTTTTTTGAACGAGGAAATGACATGAAATACATTGAGGTCGAGAAAATGGGGTCGTCCGTTTCAAAACTAATGATTCCCCGCCGGATCAGCATCGCTGAAACTATAGAGGATCCCAAAGTCGGCGATGTTATTGCGGTCCGTGCTCTTTCGGAAAGCTCGACGTACGGCAATCTCGAATTGCCGACAGGACGACTTGCCAAGATAAATACCGGCGACGTGTTGCTCGGTGTACTCGGCAAACGACGGGCGCTAAAGGGTTTTGTCGGTAATGTGCCGCAGAGGATCGATGCGGGTCAGAAGCTTCACCTCCTCAATATGGGCGGAGTGATCGGTGATTGCACGGGTCACCATTCGTCGCTGTCGGATGCGATCGAGGTGGAGGTATTGGGTCTAGCCTGTGACGAGTTCGGTTTGATCCGAAATATAGGGGATGATGCCATTGCACCGTCGGATAAGCTGGAACCGACAGCTCCGATAGTGATGATCGCCGGGACCTGTATGAATTCCGGCAAAACGGTTGCGGCGACCGAGATCATCCGACAGGCAACAAATTCTGGATTACGTGTGGCTGCGGCCAAATTATCGGGTATCGCATGTCTTCGCGATACGCTTCACATGGAAGATCACGGAGCAATCGCAACCGCCAGTTTTTTAGACTGCGGCCTGCCGTCGACGGTCGATTCGGGCGACCTTTCACGTGTGGCCAAAGCACTTCTAAATCATCTGAACAATTTTCGTCCTGACGTCATTGTTGTCGAACTCGGCGATGGTATCGTGGGCGGGTACGGTGTTGATTCAGTGCTTATGAACGCCGATATCAGAGCCGCGATCTCGTCGTTCGTTTTTTGCGCCTCCGATTACGTCGGCGTCATCGGCGGTATGGCCGTGCTCGAGAAATACGAAATCGCGATCAATGTGGTAGCCGGTTCGGTGACGGATTCACAAATGGGCGAGGATTATATCCGGACAAATTTTAATTTGCCGGCCGGCAATGC
>JBGTCS010000016.1:0-7993 GCA_041748715.1 Pyrinomonadaceae bacterium
AGTGAGGCTCGCGACAGGATCTTTGCCTGCATCGAACGGGGAAAAACGCCGAAATTATCGAGAAAAAGATTCTCGATATCGGCTTCACGCGAGAGGAATGTACGGCCAAGTTTATTGCTAAACTTCGCTGGCAGGGTCGCGACGCCGCCGCGAACCGCATCGCGAAAAAATGACGGCGTCATGCTCTCGTATTTCTTACCGTAACTGAGCAAATTCAACGTCTTTTGATATCGCCCGTAACCGGCTAGTGTTTCGTCGCTTCCCTCGCCAGTGAGCACGACCTTGACATGCTGGCTCGCGAGTTTTGAAACATAATAGAGCGGCACCGAAGCCACAAATCCGACGGGCTCGTCTTCGTGCCAGATCATGTCCGGCAAGGTTCCGAAAAATTGATCGGCGGTTATTGTGATCTCGTGATGAGCTGTTCCAAACGCTTCAGCTACGATACGAGCGTATTTCAGTTCGTTCGCTTCGGCATCATCGAACGCAACGGAAAAAGTCTTGATCGGGTCGCTGACCATCGTCGACATCATGGCGGCTATGGCTGAAGAATCGATTCCGCCTGACAGAAACATGCCGAGCGGAACATCGGCCATCAGCCTGAGCTGGACGGACTGCCGAAAGAGATCGCGCCACTCTTCGATATAATCGGCGTCGCTGCGCGATTCGTGCTTTGGTTCGAATTTCAGGTCCCAGAATTCGCGAATGTCGATGCGGCCGTCCTTCCAAACCATCGTGTGGCCGGGCGGCAGGCGTTTGACGCCGAGAAAGAACGTCTCGTCACCCGTTGTGCCGTGATTCGCCATCTGATCGGGAAGGGCGTTGTAATTGAGTTCGGGCTTGACCGCACCGGCTTCGAGCAGAGCCTTTATTTCAGAGGCGAAAAAGAGATTGCCTTCGTTGTCATGAACGTAATAAAGGGGTTTCACGCCGAAACGGTCGCGGGCTATGAACAGCTCCCGCTTGCTCTTATCCCAGATCGCAAAAGCAAACATCCCGCGCAGATGATCGACACAATCGCGCCCGTATTTCTCGTAAAGATGAAGGATCGTTTCGGTATCGCTGCGGTTTTGAAACGTGTAGCCGCAGGCAGCGAGTTCCTCGCGATAGTCGGCATGGTTATAGACCTCGCCGTTATAGACGATGGCACACGACCGGTCCGAGTTGAACATCGGCTGGGCGCCGTGGGCGACATCGACTATACTGAGCCGGCGATGGCCGAGCCCGATATTTCCATCTACAAAAACGCCTTTGCCGTCAGGCCCGCGATGATGCAAAATATCGCGCATTCGCACGATCTGATCTTCGTCAACCTGTCTGCCTGAACGTAGGGAAAATGCTATGCCGTTGATACCGCACATACTGTTTTAGAAAAAGTGAGAATAGAGCCGATCTTGTAGAACTTTCGCTCGGCCAGCGAGGCGATTTATAGTTTAACCGTTTTTATTTGGTTTTACCAAGTTTATTCCTGCAACAGTGAGCGGAAATCCAGGCTTTTTGGTTCTTTATTACGAATATCGATATTATTGTGAAAAATCTAATGGTAGTAAATTCGGTTAAAGCCAAAAATAAAACGAGCGGACCAATTCGCTTTACGCGGCTCCATTTAATGATACTCGCTGTCGCGGGGCTGATCGCGGCGGCATCATCGACGGCGGGTTACGACGTTTATTCGGGCCGGCTCGGGCTGGTCTATCCCCAACCGACGATCGAGTTCAGCGCTGCGGTCCGGATCATAAAAGTCCCACCGGGCGGGCATGTCCAGGCGGCAATCGAACAGGCCGACAGCGGCGATATTGTCGAGCTTCAGGCCGGTGCGGTGTACGCGGGAACTATAAATCTGCCGAACAAACCGCTCACCGACTTTGTGACGATCCGCTCATCGGCGGCCAGCAATCTACCTGCTGACAAACGGGTTACGCCAACGCAGCGTTCGTCGATGGCAACGATTACCTCGGGGATGTTAGGTCGCCCCGCCGTTTCGGCCGCAAACGGGGCACATCATTACCGATTTGTCGGTATCGAATTTACGGCCTCGGGCTCCGGGTATAATTACGGCCTCGTCGCGCTCGGTGCCGGAGAAAAGCGTCCGGAGTCGGTGCCGCACCACCTCGAGATCGACCGATCGTACGTCCATCCGAATAAAACTGCTGTCGTTCGCCGCGGCATCGCCCTCAACAGTGCCGAAACAACGATCAAAAACAGCTATATCGAGGGATTTGCCTTTGCGGGCGAAGAAACGCAGGGGATTTGCGGCTGGACCGGTACGCGTGACGTAAGGATCTTGAACAACTATATCGAGGGCGGTGCCGAAAACATCATGTTCGGCGGTGCTGATCCGGCAAATGCGGATCTCATACCGAGCGATATCGAGGTTCGCGGCAATCATCTCAATAAACCCGAAGCCTGGAAAAAAGGTGTCGCTGTGAAAACATTATTCGAGCTAAAAAATGCAAAGCGCGTTCAGTTGATCGGCAACCTGCTGACAAACAACTGGGGCGGCTCGGCCTTTCGCATCACTGTCCGCAATCAGGATAACGCAGCTCCATTTTCTACGATCGAGGACGTTATTATTAAAGATAATGTCGTTGACGGATCGGGCGACGGCATCAATATACTTGGAAAAGACGATACGTACCCAAGTCAGACTCTAAAGCGATTGAAGATCGAGAATAATCTTTTTCTAAATATTTCCGGGGAAAAAGAATTTGGCGGTTCCGGCTATTTTATAATGATCTCGGACGGCGAAGACGTGACGATTGCAAATAACACCGTCTTTAACTCAGGCAATATCACTACATTTTACGGCACTATGCCGCGCGATTTTATATTTCGTAACAACATTGTAGGACACGGTGATTACGGCATTCACGGGTTATTTGATAAAAACTGGGCGGTGGGTCAAAGGTTCTTTCAGAACAACCTCATCATGAATCTAAACCGCATACCCGAGAGCGACTACTCGTTTCCGCCGGGAAATACGTTCGTTGCCTCTGCGAGTGACGTCGGCTTTATTGACGCTTCAGCCATGGATTATCGGCTTTCCCCAAGCAGCAAATTCAAAGGGAAAGGCCCCGAAGGCCGCGATATTGGTGCAAATCTCTCGCTCGCGATGATGGGCCTAGGAAAGTGACGGCGGAGCGATCTCTTTGTAAACCTTAATTATCTTCTCAATATTTTTATCATCCGGTGGGGAGATGGCTCGTTCGTGTTTGCCGCCTTTGACCGCTTCGCTGACATTTTCGATCAGGGCTCTTCTATCTCCGATGGCGATAACATGCACGCGTTCAGGCCGCATTCCGTTGTCGGTTGCGATCACAGGAGTTCCCAGAAAAAGGGCCTCGCGGACCGATATGGCGTCGCCGTCAAAAAGCGTTGTTCTTAATAACAAATCGGAGGCATCGATCAGGTGAAGCGTCACGGCGTGGTCGATATTGCCGGCGATCATTATCGCCCCGGCATGACCACTGGCCGAGACGGCTTGCTCGACCTCGGCCCGCATTGATCCGTCGCCGACGATCATTAATCCTGCACTCGGAAATTCGGCAACAATATCTTTCATCGCCGTGATCTGAAACAGCGGATCGTAATCTTTCTCAAGCCCCCCGACCGCCAGCAGCATTGGCGAATGCTTCCGGCGAAAATCGTCGAGAATGGCCGGCACTTCTACCTCTGGATCCGGCAATTTTGCCGAAAATGGCACGATCACTTCGATCCGCTCATCAGGCACGCCGTATCGGCGAAAGACATCAGCGATCGGATTGCTGACGGCGATTATCCGTACAAACCGGCGAAATATGCGGCCCCGAATGGATTGCGGGCCCGCATTTTTCGCTTCATTGGTCAGCGGAAATTGTCCCGAATGCAGGGTCAAAATGCACTGCCCGCGGCCAAATACCGTTGCCGCGAACGCCAGCAAAAGCACCCGCGTCCCGATATCGCCGCCGATATGCAGATGCAGAACATCGAATTTGAGCGAGGCTAAAAGCCGGATCAGAGCCAGAGCCGAACCCGGATGATAAACATCCGGTTCCGCGCCGACCCGGCTGCTGCGCGAAGTCGCCGCGATCGAACATCGATGTCCGCCCACCCTCAACTCATCACGGATCGCCAGCATATTCCTACTGATTCCCCCCTCAGGCGGTGGATACGGACCGAGTTGTAAAATATGCATTGGCATTGATTTAGCGAAATTTCCCCCTCCGGCATGAAAACCCGGATATTGAACACACATTATAACTGGAATCGATTTTCATTCGAATAACCTGACCACACTTCCCGCTGTTGCGGACGGTAATTTTCGCTCAAGACCGTTCGGCGAACGAACAGGACTCTCTTTTGGTAGCAATTTGGAGAGTTGTATTGTTGGTGCCCCCGTCATCCAGCAATTAACTGCCGATCACTGTTTTCAACTTAGCGTGGTGCTTTACAAATGCTGAAATAGATTAGCATTGAAATGTAATCGATGGATTTTTGACTATTGCATTTGCCTCGACTAGCATTTCATTTAGCCCAAGAGACAAGCCTTGAATTATTACAACTACTACACCGAGATCGAAGACACGTTTATCCGCCGCCGTGGCAAAAATCTTTTCCTTAGCCCGCTTGATTGGGCTTTGATCGAGGTTTGGCAGGACCGCGGCATTCCGCTGCATATTGTCATTCGTTCGATCGAGTCTGTTTTTGACGTTTTTGATAAACAGCCAGAGGGCACGCGGACGATCAAGAGCCTATTTTACTGTCGCGAAGAGATCGAGGCTCAATATTCCGAATGGTCCAATTCGCAGACCGGCAAATCGCCGGAAACCGAGGATGAAGCGGATTCGTCCGGAATTTCGATCGATTCCGTTGCGGCACATATCGCAAATGCCGTCGAATCTCTCAAAGCAAATGAGCGTCCAGAATTACGCGACGAGATGGACCGTGCAATCGGCAGGCTCGATGAACTGGCGTCGGACCTAACGGGCAATTTTGAAACGGTCGACGCCACGCTCGGCGATGTTGAAAAACTTATCGAACGGGCGATGCTGTCAAACTGGGATCCTGAGCATCTAAAAATTTTGAAGAAGGAAATTTCGAGCCAACTTCGGGGTTATAAAGCGGACATGGATGCCGACGCCTATAAAAATACATTTGACCTAATGCTGCTCAAACGTCTCCGCGAAGAGGCCGAAATCCCTCGTCTCGGATTGTTTTATTTATGAAGAGCTCTGTTTTTATATTATTTATTCTCGCGGCCGCCGCGTTGGGGATATCGGCGCAGGTCAAACCGCGGGCAAAGGCCACGCCGGCAGTTATCCCATCAATTGTTCCGATCAAAAAAGGTTCGCGGTCGGTTGCCGCAGCGAAGATTGAGACGGGCCGTGACGGCGTAGTTTCGGGCCGAAATTATGCAAACGAAAAGCTGGGTTTTGGGATTGTCTTTCCCGACGAATGGCTGATCGCCGAACAGGCGTTTGAGGCGGAGATGAAAAAGCAAGGATATGACCTCAGCCTCAAAGCCCCGGATTCGTTATCTCCCGCCGAACAAGCGAAAGTAAATCGAGCGGTCAAAGGCGTTTCAATCCTGTTGACGGCATACCGAGGTCTGCCCGGAGCAACAGATAACGCGGTCGCACGTATTTCCATTGAGGACCTTTCTGAAAACCCGCAGATAAAAGATGCGGTCGATTATTTTGACGCGATACGTGCGATGTACAAAACGCTGCAATTACCGACCGATTTTACATATTCAGAGACAAAGGCCGAAAGGCTCGGTAAAATGCAGTTCGGCTTTATCGACACCACGTCAAAAGAAGGTAAAAAGCGCATGTATGCGACCGTTCGCCGCGGTTACGCTATAATGTTTACACTTTCATATACCAACGACGACGACCTCGCGACGATGCGGCGGATACTCGAAGAAGGGAATTTCGAGCTGAAAAAGCCGTAAAGGATCACAATAAATTGAACGATAAATACAAGATTGGCGACGAACTCGACGTAAAGATCGAGAAGATAGTGCCGCGCGGGCTCGGCCTCGCGTTTGCCGAAAAGCTGACTATTTTTGTCCCGCTGACGACTCCGGGCGACATCGTTCGAGTACGGCTCGACCACATCAAAAAGCGAACAGCTTTTGCCTCGATCGTGGATATTATTGAGGCGTCTCAAAACCGCATCACACCGCCGTGTCCGCACTTTGGAACGTGTGGCGGATGCGATTTTCAGCAGATGGATTACGCGACCCAGCTCGCAGCGAAGGTCGGGATCATCCGCGATTGTCTTCACCGCATCGCAAAAATTGAGGTAGACGAGATCGAAATGGTTGGCAGCCCGCAAGAGTTCGGCTATCGTTCGCGTGCAAAATGGCACCTCGACCGGATCGAGCAGACATTTGGATATTTCAGACGCGATTCGCACGAGGTGGTCGATGTTGCCGAATGTCCGATATTGACGCCGGGACTCCAGACGACCCTTTCAGAGGTGCGTTCAAGTCTTGACTGGTCAACGCTGTGGGAGGACTCGGCTGAGATCGAGGCCGTCAGCCAAGATGGCGGCGGCGCCTCTTTCTTTACCCGCGAAATGCCTCAGCAGACAACCGAGATCACGGTAAATGTTGCCGGCGAAGAGTTCACCTTTTCAGCTCAAAGCTTTTTTCAGGCGAATCGTTTTTTGGTTGAAAAGCTGATCGAGACCGCGATCGGCGGTGCCGAAGGTACGACAGCTCTTGATCTTTATTGCGGGGTCGGGCTTTTTGCATTGCCTATGGCTCGAAATTTTACAAATGTCATCGGCGTCGAAGACAACGGTATTGCTGTGACATTCGCGCGTAAAAACGCGGCACGGTCGGGTCTCAAAAATATCGAGCTGCGGCGGTCGGGTGTCCATCGCTTTTTAAACGAATGCAACCTCAATTCGACCGATATGATCCTGATAGACCCGCCCCGAGCCGGTGCTGAAAAAGGGACAATCGAAAAGATTGCTGAATTAAAGCCAAAGCAGATCTCATACGTTTCGTGCGAGCCGTCGATCCTGGCCCGTGATCTGGTTGTATTCCTCGACGCGGGATACAAGATCGACAAGATCACAGCTCTTGATCTATTTCCGCAAACACACCATGTCGAAACGGTTGTAAGACTTGGATTGTAGCTCGCAGGATTTCCCTCCCAAATCTCAGCGTCCGCCTTGGCGATCTCTGCAATAACTAACGAGCCACCAACTTTCAAACGCAGAGCACACGGACGAAACGCAGAAATTACCCAAAGGAAAGCCCGCCGTGTCTCTTACAGCATTTCCATTGGCAAAAGCCATCGGCAACTAATACAATCTAAATATGCCAAGAAAAAAGCCCGATTCTGATGATTCGTCCGCCATCGCCGAGAACTTCTCGGTTCGCTGCCGCTATTGCGGTCAGAAAAACGCCGTTAAGTCGGATTACGCTAACAACGCCGCCAACTGTGGGAAATGCAAAATGCCGCTCTCAAATGGGCCGCATAAAAAATTTGCGGCGCTCGACAAAAACGATTATATTCACCCGCTCGACAAAAAGGCTCTCGCGGCCTTAAAAGCTATCCCGGGCGTCGATTCCATCTTAAAAAAATTGCTGGCATGGACGGGCGAATCGGCTATTCGTGTCTCGTTTATGGCAAGCGCGGTCAAAGTGACGCCAAAGCAGTGCCCCGATCTATACGCCAAATTGCAGATCGCCTGCACCACGCTGGGCGTCGATATGCCGGATATGTTCGTCCAGCAAAATCCGATGGTCAACGCCTTTACGGGCGGTGTTGAGAGACCGATCATTGTGCTGCATTCGGCTCTGATCGAGCGTTTGAATGACGAGGAAACATTGGCCGTTATCGCTCATGAAGTGGGACATATCCACGCCGAACACGTACTTTACCTTACTGCCGCACGGCTGATGGAGCTACTTGCAAATATCTCTGTCGCAAGGCTTTTGCCGGGTGCCGAGATAATTAAGCTGATCGTGTCGATGGGGATTTCGAGTGCTTTGCTG
>JBGTCS010000017.1:0-4033 GCA_041748715.1 Pyrinomonadaceae bacterium
GGGTCAATTGCTCCGTTTTGCTTCATGTCCTGAATGATCGCACCGTAGAAACCAGCGTAGGTTCGGTCCGGAATAATGCAAACGGTGTCTTCTTCGTCGCCGTCTTTATTCCACATTTTTCCACCGCCGCGCGCCAAGGACGCCATCGAAGCATCCACGATCACGTCGGACGAAACATGGAAATTGGTGATTCCTTTGTCCGAATTTACCATCGCGAGTTTCGGTCCGTTTTCGATGGTCTTGGCGATGTCTGCCTTGATCTGAGCTTCCTGCGGGTGTCCGGCGATCTTTTCAATAAGAGTCGCCAATCCGTAATTTGGATTGATGTCTAATTCGGCGAACGTATCTTTATAATTTTCAAAAACGTCTTTGAAATATGTTTCGACGATCGCCCCGAAAATGATCGGATCCGAAATTTTCATCATCGTCGCTTTCAAATGTGCGGAAAGCAGAATATTTTTTTCTTTCGCTTCGGCAATCGCGGTTTCAACAAAAGACTTCAAAGCGGAAAGATTCATTACCGAAGAATCAATTACTTCGCCCGCTTTTAGTGGAGCAAAATCTTTCAAAACTTTTTCAGAACCATCATTAGAATGGAAAACGATTCTAAATTTTCGTTCCGTTTCCACAGTTGTCGAATTTTCCGTTCCGTAAAAATCTCCCGAGCTCATATGTGCCACAGACGTTGCCGAATTTGCATTCCAAACTCCCATTCGATGAGGATTTGCTTTTGCATAATTCTTGACCGCTTTCGGAGCTCGGCGGTCAGAATTCCCTTCTCTCAGCACAGGATTTACCGCACTTCCCAAAACGCGAGCATATTTTTTGTTGATGGCTTTTTCTTCGTTCGTTTTAGGTTCTACGGGATAATTCGGCACTGCAAAACCTTGTTTCTGCAACTCGACGATCGCTTCGTCGAGCTGTGGAACAGAAGCGGAAATGTTTGGCAACTTAATAATATTGGCATCCGGCGTTGCTGCCAATTCGCCCAATTCTGCAAGTGCATCTGGGACTTTTTGGTCATCGTTCAAGTGTTCCGGGAAGTTGGCTAAAATT
Source organism: Pyrinomonadaceae bacterium (assembly GCA_041748715.1). Taxonomy (GTDB): domain Bacteria; phylum Acidobacteriota; class Blastocatellia; order Pyrinomonadales; family Pyrinomonadaceae; genus OLB17. The sequence continues at coordinate 1,057 of JBGTCS010000017.1, forward strand.
CTTCCCGCAAGCGAGACATCCGGTATCTCAATTTCAATATTTGCGGATTTTGTAAAAGCCTTAACGATCGGTAAAAAAGAATACGTCGCCAACATTGGAGCTTCGTCCGTCAATGTGTAATAGATCTTTGATTTTTCTGCCATTCAATTGCCTGTTTCTATTTAAGGTTAAAAGTTATAAATTCTACTGACCGGTTTTGATCACTAAATAACGGCCTGTGTTTAAAACACAAGACCTGCTTAGGTTAGTCAGTAAAGCTATATTAAGTTGCTTTGCGTCAAAAGGTAAATTTAGCAGTTAAAAACATTCCCACATGCAGGGCAGAAACGATTTAACAAAAAAGGGGACGGAGTTTCGGGCTTCATCCTTTTTTTAATGGCCAATTCGACTTATTATGTCTGTGGCACGAATCTAGATTTCCAAACCTATTCAAAATAGATGCCGTTAAGCTGGAACGAAATAAAGAACCGGGCTTTGGAGTTTTCCAATGAGTGGGCAGATACGTCTAACGAAGACGCCGATGCAAAGCCATTTCTCATCGAGTTTTTTAACGTTTTCGGCATTAGCCGGAAAAAGGTCGCGTCGTTTGAGCATCGGGTCAAAAAGCTCGACGACCACGATGGTTATATCGACCTGCTCTGGAAAGGAAATATCCTGATCGAGATGAAAAGCCGGGGCAAGAGTCTCGATAAGGCTTTCACGCAGGCAAAAGACTATCTCCACGGCCTCAGGCAGCACGAACTCCCAAAATACATCCTTGTGTCAGATTTCGAGACATTCCGCCTGCACGACCTCGAAGAAGAATCGATCGTCGAGTTTAAGCTGAATGAGCTGGTTCAAAACGTCCAGCATTTTGCTTCGCTGATTGGCTATCAAAAAAAGATCTACAAGGAACAGGACCCGGCGAATATTAAGGCCGCCGAGCTGATGGGCAAGCTCCATGACCGGCTCGAAGCAATCGGTTACACCGGCCATGTACTTGAGGTGTATCTTGTGCGAATCCTGTTTTGCCTGTTTGCCGAGGACACGACGATCTTTCGGAAGGAGCAGTTTCGCGACCTGCTCGAACAGCGTACGAGCGAGGACGGCAGCGATCTTGCCGCCCGTTTGCAGGAACTGTTTCAGGTGCTCAACACGCCGATCGGCTCTCGCTTTACCAATCTCGACGAGCAGCTTGCCGAGTTTCCCTATGTCAACGGAAAGCTGTTTGAGGAAATTCTGCCGATGGCGCATTTTGACAGCAAGATGCGGTCTGCCTTGCTCGATTGCGGCTTTATCGATTGGAGCAAGATCTCGCCGGCCATATTCGGCTCGATGTTTCAGAGCGTGATGAACCCAAAGGAACGCCGCAATCTCGGTGCCCATTACACGTCTGAGACAAATATCTTGAAGCTCATCAAACCGCTCTTTCTCGACGATTTGTGGGCCGAGTTTGAGAGTATCAAGGACAACCGGAACAAGCTGCACGAATTTCACAAACGTCTCAGCACGCTGAAATTTCTCGATCCGGCGTGCGGATGCGGCAATTTTCTCGTCATTACGTACCGCGAACTGCGGCTGCTCGAGATCGAGATTCTGCGATCGTTGAAAAACAAGGGCGAAGCGTTTCTCAATGTTGGTGACATCATCTGGCTCGATGTCGATATGATGTACGGCATCGAATGCGAAGAATTCCCCGCCCGCATCGCCGAGGTCGCCATGTGGCTGATCGATCACCAGATGAATCTGCAGGTCAGCAACGAATTTGGACAGTATTTCGTCCGTCTGCCGCTAAAAAAATCTGCCAAGATTGTCCATGGCAACGCGTTACGAATCGATTGGGCAGATGTGGTTGGTTCTCCGTCGCAGATTGGTTCCTCATCGCTGAGGGCGACAAATGTCGGGGCAGATTCCTCGTCGCTGAAGGCGACAAATGAAATAGCGTCGGGTGAAACCCGGCGAGTGGACGCCGAGAATGTCTCCGTCCCTGAAGGGGACGAACAAACGGTAGATCATTCGACCCTTTCAGGGTCGGGATCTGAGGCTAACGATAACGTCGGGTTGCACCCGACTCTATCACATCAGTCCCTTGCAGGGACAAGAGATAGCGATTCCTCGTCTCTGAGGGCGACAAATGTCGGGTCAGATTCCGGGTCGCTGAAAGCGACAAATGAAATAGCGTCGGGTGAAACCCGGCGAGTGGACGCCGAGAATGTCTCCGTCCCTGAAGGGGACGAACTGGTCGCAGATCATTCGACCCTTTCAGGGTCGGGATCGGGGGCTGCCGATAACGTCGGGTTGCACCCGACTCTATTACATCAGTCCCTTTCAGGGACAAGAGATTTTGGAAATCTCTATATTTTGGGCAATCCGCCGTTTGTTGGAAAATCGAATCAGAATCTAGAACAGAAAAAGGATATGGCCCTTATTTTTCAAGAATTCGACTCGGTTGGAGTTCTGGACTATGTGACTGCTTGGTACGTAAAAGCTGCTCGTTTTATTCAAAATACCAGAATAAGAGTCGCCTTTGTGTCAACGAATTCCATTAGTCAAGGTGAACAAGTTGGGATTTTATGGAGCATCCTGTTTGGAACATTCAAGACAAAGATTCATTTCGCTCATCGAACCTTTCGCTGGCAAAGTGAAGCTAAAGGTAAAGCCGCTGTACACGTAGTAATAATTGGGTTCGCAAACTTCGATACATCCCATAAACGCATCTTTGAATATGAAAATATTCAAGGTGAACCTCACGAAGCCCGAGCAAAGAACATAAATCCGTATTTACTCGAAGGGGACGATATTTTTATTCGCAAATTGAGCAGACCAATCTGCGCGGTTCCCGAAATGAACTATGGCAGTATGCCGAACGACGGCGGAAATTTGCTAATGAATATTCGCGAAAAGGACGAACTAGTTCGCAATTGTCCGGAAGCATCCAAATACATCAGGAAATTCATGATGGGTGAAGAACTTATAAACAATATTCCGAGATTCTGTT
>JBGTCS010000018.1:0-5932 GCA_041748715.1 Pyrinomonadaceae bacterium
TATTCCCGGCCACCATTTGCAGGGTTATATGACCCGCCGCCACCGGCCGTATCGCGAGCTGTTTCGTACGCCGTTCTGGGGCGAAGGCTGGGCTCTCTACTGGGAATTTATCCTGTGGGACCGCGGCTTTTCAAAAACACCGGAGGACAAGATCGGAGCGTTATTCTGGCGTTCGCACCGGGCCGCAAGGATCATATTCAGCCTCAATTTTCATCTCGGCAACTGGACGCCCGAGCAATGCGTCGATCTGCTGGTCGATAAAGTCGGCCACGAACGCGATAACGCTCTGGCCGAGGTGCGGCGTTCATTTTCGGGCGATTACGGCCCTTTGTACCAGATGGCCTATATGATGGGCGGGCTGCAATTTTACAATCTGCATCGAGATCTGGTCGAGTCAAAAAAGATGACCGACCGCGATTTTCACGACGCGATATTAAAAGAAGGTGCGATCCCGGTCGAGATGGTCAGGGCTATTCTGACAAAACAAAAACTAAATAAAGATCACACGGCAAACTGGCGGTTCTACCAAGGGCTTTCAAAATAACTATCTAAATCCAAACATAATATGAATAGAAATCACTTAAAGCGATTATTGATGATAGCTGTCGTTATTGCAGCAGTTAATATACTTAGTATTGCCCAAATTGTTAAGACGTCAACCGTCGAGGAACGAAATGTCCGGGCCCAGATGCAGTTTTTAGCGGGTGATGCTCTACAGGGCCGAGGCAGCGGAACGATATTTGAACGCATCGCGGCCGAATATGTCGGGTCGCAATTTATGCAGTTCGGTCTCGAACCGGCGGGTGAAACCGGCTTGGACGGAAAGCAGACATATGTGCAAACGGTGGATATTTCGCGCCGGACTTTTAGCGGTGGGCTTATACTTAAGCATGACATGGCAATTCTCAAAAATGGCGAACAAATGGTCGTTTGGCGGGCCAACGCGGATAAGATCGCCGGCAATTTGCAAAAACTCTTGGCTGGTGAAAAGCCAAATCAAGGAGCGGCCATACTTTTACGAATCAAGGAAAACGAGGACCCGCGTGTGACGATGCAGACCGGGACGGCCTTAGCCGCGGCCGGAGCATCGGTCATTATTTTTGAGACGGGCCCCCAGTGGACCGGTTACTGGGAAAATTTTGGGTCGCGGCTGCCGTCATATACCGTTTCCACCGCAAAACCGTCGGCGTTTGTTGTTGTGGACAAAGCTGCGGCGGATGTGATCTCGAACGCCGCCAGCGGAACTAAGATCGAATTTTCCGGCGAACTCGCTCCGTTAAAAAAACAGAATACATGGAATGCCATGGGCAAGATCAACGGAACCGACAAAACACTCGCTTCGGAAGTGATTCTGCTGACATCGCATCTCGACCACTTGGGCGTTCGTGAAACCGCTCCCGGTGATGACAAAATATTTAACGGTGCGGACGATGATGCGTCGGGAACAGTCGCGGTATTGGAATTGGCTCGAATACTCGCCAGTGGGGCAAAGCCAAAACGGACGGTCTATTTTGTCTGTTTTGGCAGCGAAGAGGCGGGAGGTTATGGTGCAACATATTTTGTAAACAATATGCCGTTTCCAAAAGAAAAGCTGATTGCCAATCTCGAATTTGAGATGATCGGGCGGCCGGATTCCAAGGTCAAACCGGAGGAGTTGTGGCTAACCGGGTACGAACGCTCTAACCTCGGTCCCGAGCTTGCCAAACGTGGTGCTAAACTTGTTCAGGATCCGCACCCGGAACAGAACTTTTTTCAGCGATCGGATAATATTCAGCTTGCACGGGCTGGGATCATTGCTCATACAGTCTCAAGTTTTGGTCTTCACACCGATTACCACAAGGCGAGCGACGAAGTTGGCACGATCGATTTCCGGCATATGACACGTTCGATCGCTTCGATGGTCGTGCCGATCCAATGGCTGATAAATTCAAACTTTGTGCCCGTGTGGAATGAGGGTAAAAAGCCGTAGATCGAACTCAGAGCGGTGACACCTTTGCACGGAATACAGATCGCATTTCTATTGTGAAACCACCTTTACTGGTGCCATGCAACATATTGCAATCAATGATGTTAGTGCACATCTGAGAATTCACTTTAACCTTGTCTTGAGGATCCATCGGTCCGCTTTTGACGGGACGAGTCACCTTGCCATTTTATAACCAAGCAGGGCGACAGGAATAAAGGTTAATAGTGCGGCTGTAGTAAACCAAACCGGCTGGCCGGGCAACATTACAAAGAAATTAACAATACCGATGCCAGTCAGGATCACGCCGATAAATATCGGTAAAGCTAAGCCTGGACCTTCGCGCATGGTCATTTTTGTCACGATGTATCCGCCGGCAAACGAGCCGAGAAAATAACCGACCAAGACCACGACGTACGCGGTCAGCGGCAGGCTCGACATAAAATCGCGTATCTTTGCCGGGTCATTCATGACCTCGGAACTCGGCGGCAAAACGACCAATGCGTTCAACATTTGTACGATCATAATGACCGCAAACGCTACGATCAGAGCAACGATAACTGCCAGAATCTTTCGTCCCATAATGGTTCTCCTTTGGTTACGGTTATTGAGTTATTAGATTTTCACTATGTAATCCTATACCGGCGGCGAAGTCAAGCCTCTCGGCGCATCCGATTTCCTTGGCCTTGTTTCGGCAAAAATTATAGAATGCTTAATAATTGCAGCAACTCTAGTTTCTTAAGTTAAACCGTAATGACCCCAGAACGTTGGAGTCATGTCGAAGAGATCTTTAACGAGGCTTTGGAACTCGGCGTCGAGCTTCGTTCTGATTTTGTAGAAAACGCTACTGGTGATGACGCCGAACTGCGTCTAGAGGTAGAACGTCTGCTTTTGCAGTACGAAGAGGCGAGCGGTTTTATCGAAGAGCCGTTATATATCGGCTCTCCCAGCGGAATACTTTCGGCACTCCTGGACGAAAGCGGCGAAGATCCGATGATCGGCAAGGTCCTCGGCAGTTACCGTATCGAACGAGAGATCGGACGCGGCGGAATGGGGGCGGTTTACGAGGCTTTCAGGGCGGATGGCGAATTTCGTCTGCGGGTCGCTCTAAAGGTTGTAAAGCGGGGAATAGATACAGATTTTGTTCTCAGACGGTTTCGCAACGAGCGTCAGATACTGGCTGCGCTTGATCATTCCTTTATAACGCGGTTGATCGATGGCGGTACGACCGACGATGGACGGCCTTACTTTGTGATGGAGTTTATCGACGGCATGCCGCTCTATCGGTATTGCGATAAACACCGCTTGTCGATCGCAGATCGTCTCGAATTATTTTGCCGCATCACCGAGGCGGTTGAGTATGCCCATCAAAAGCTGGTAATCCATCGCGATCTGAAACCGTCGAATATTATTATCGCCAATGACGGCAGCCCTCGGCTCTTAGATTTCGGGATCGCAAAGCTGCTTGATCCGCAGATGGCGTCAGATACGCTGCAGCCGACGATCACGGCTTTGCGGATGATGACCGTCGATTATGCGAGCCCCGAGCAGGTGAGGGGCGAAAAGGTCACATTTGCGACCGATATCTATAGTCTTGGCGTGATCTTATGCGAAATGCTTACGGGACACAGGCCGTACAAATTAGAGAGTCGGCTCGCAGTTGATGGTTATCTCGACGCGGATCATCGAATCGATAAACCTTCGTACCGGGGCTTCGCCGCTGCCGCAAAAAAGCTACACGGAAAATAACGGAGCTTTTCAATCCTATCTAAAAGGCGATTTTCATAGACAAAAACCCACTCCGGGCGACTTGAAGACGAGTATCGAATTGTATGAAAAGGCGCTGGAGTTCGATCCAAACTATGCCTTGGCGTATCAGTGGCTGGCAATTGCATACCGTTCATCGCCGGCTTATGGGGCGATGACTCCGCAAGAGGCATATCCCAAGGCGATAAATGCCGCACATAAGGCACTTTCACTCGATCCGAATTTGAGCACCGCGTTCGTTTCGCTGGCTTCGATCAAGGCGACTTACGAGTGGGATTTTCCGGGTGCCGAAACGGAATACAAAAAGGCTATGCAACTCGGTCCAAACAGCGCCGAGGCACACCTCTCGTACGGCAATTATCTGGTGGCGATGGGGCGAGTTGACGAAGCACTGGCGAATATCGCAACGCGCAGCAGCTTGATCCGCTCTCGCTGAATACGCCCACGAATATCGGTTGGGCAATGTATATCGCTGGCCGATACGATGAGGCTCTGATCCAGATCCGGCAAGTAATTGCTAAGGATCCGATGTTTGCCCGCGCGTATATGAACCTTGGAGAGATCCTGCAGGAGCAGGGAAAGTTTGACGACGCACTTGCTGCTCTGAAAAAGGCAAAGGAGCTGTCACAAGATCCGCTTTCGGATATGGCTCTCGGCCACGCATTCGCGGTCGCCGGCCGTCCACGCGAAGCGCGTCGGATCGCCGCCGAGCTCGAAGAAAAAGTTCGAAATAAAGAAGTGTCACCGTTTTTGCCGGCGGTTGTTTATGCCGGACTCAATGAAAAGGACCGCTCCTTTACTGGCTCGAAAGGGCGTACCAGGAACGCTCCAATTGGCTGACGCTGATCAAGGTAGGACGCCGGTTAAAAAACCTAAACGGGGACCCGCGGTTCGACGATCTCTTAAAGCGAGTTGGGTTTGGTTAGGCTGGCTTATATGCACGCCCCGCTTTAATTTCCACTTAACGCGCGTTTCGTTTCCATCGCTGGTGTGGATAGTTTTGCTCCCCGCTAGATGGCTGTTGGCGCTCTCGACTTATAGCGGACGAAAAGTAAGGGAAAAGTTTGTAATTAGGGTATCAGTGAAGGCCGTAATGCGGGTATTTATTGGAATAGCGGACAGAGACGTTTTAGCTGGGGAATTAAAGAAAATTGGCACAGCAGGATAACGAAACGGGCGATATCGAAATCTGACATAACCAAAAGTCTGAAGGCAAGGACGATCTTTTGTCATCAGATCAAGGATCGCGAAAGTTTCCTAATCGAGCGTACGAACCTCGGCACAGTTGGGATCATTCACCATTAGCTGGTAAAAATTTCTGGCAGCCACACGCGATGCAAAGTATCGAGCGTGTCGCTGGTTATCGCCTTTCATGTAATATTCGACTACCAACATTGTTTTAAGATATGTGTCCTAAAATCATTAGATCGATTCGAAGCGTTTGGCTAATTCTGAGGCTAGATGGCCCCAATCGTTCTAACGTTTAAGACAAACGGTCAATAAAAGTGAGATTCCTAGAACTTTGTTAATTACCCGTCGCAATTTCGTTAAAAAAAAGGCCTGGCAATGCCCGACCTCTCTAGCTTTGAGTCGATAAGTTAAGTTTTTTATGCGACGATCGCCTCGACATTTTTTGCGTATTTGGGCGGCAAAGGCTGGTTGATAAAATTTGCCCAGTTTTCGGGCGTTACTATATTGATGTAATCCTTTGTCATCGCTGGCGTATTAACCTCGATCATCAGCCGGTCCTCGATCCAGAATTCGATCAATTGGAAAAGTCCCCCGCCACGATTGGCCGTAAAGCAGCGCCAACCCTCGCGTGCGGCGATAGCTTTAATCGACGGTTCGTCGAAAGGCGAGTTGATATTTATATGAACCGAGCCAAAAAGGGAAGTTCCATTACCGGGGTTCCACGATCTTTGACTTGGTGGCATCCATTTCAGCCAGTTCTAATAGGGCCTCATCAAGGGCGATCAATTCTGTGCTTTGCTCATCGGTCTGGTCGATCTCCTCGTTAAGAGTAAAAATGTGAAATTCACCGCCCCGTTTCAGAGCGTTGTGCTGGCGCGCATGATCGACAAGTATCCGCCGCATTTGATTAGCCGCGACGCCGATAAAATGTGCCTTGTTTTGCCACGAAACCTGCGTTATATCTATCATTTTGAGATAGGCTTCGTTGACCAGGGCTGTTGGTTGGAGCGT
>JBGTCS010000019.1:0-2269 GCA_041748715.1 Pyrinomonadaceae bacterium
TCATTTCTGTTAATTGACCCCGTGGCCAACTTACCACGATTTGCTTTCCAAGACCTATGCATTTCAGGAATAACTGCATTTTGTTTACCAACCAGCGATCTTGCGATACTCCCTCTTGGTGAGAAAAAAATAGCTCTACGCCAATCATCGTTACAGCGAAATTGATGAGGCCCATAAAGCCCAATATTCCGCTGCATTAAACATTCTTTGATTTCGCTGGAATTTACAAGAATTATATTTAATATGGGCAGACATGCGAAATTTTGAATACCGCAAATTCGTTGGTCTGAACCGATTCTTTTCCTATTTGAACCAGCATTATCAGGAAATCGAAGTCCACGGTTTATTTCCAGATCCAATTTCTCAAGACCAAAATCCGCACCAAAAAACTACTTACTGCACATTTTTATCGTATATGTCGTGGAGGACTTCGGAGATGGTTTTGCGGTCGCCGCGGGCGGCGGCACGGGCGTGGTGTTTTGATGCTTTTGCTTTGGCCTGTGTTTCAAAATCAGCCTGAGATGGGCGTGAGTTTTCCGCTGGGATTTCGAGATCGTCGATGTCATCCCAGGGGTTTGGTCCGGTGTCGTTTTCAGCGTCGAGATGCGGGATATTTGCGACGTCAACGACGGATTCGAGCCGCTGTTCGCTGTGGGGCAATGGGGCGACCTTTTTTGTCAGTTCCAAACGGCTAAATTCTAAAAGCTTGAGGCCCCGGTTTTTTCTCGTGCGTTCGAGCGAACGTATCGCGGACGAGGTCAGCGGAGCTTCGGCGGGAGCCCGTTCTATTTTGCGAAGCATTCGGACGTATTCACGCAGTTCCCGGGTCGGAAAAACGATCGCCGTTTCGTTCGTGACTGTCTCGTCTACAACCTGGGCGAGATATTTGACGGCCGTGCTGTGGTCGTCCAATTTTTGATACAGGGCACCGAGACCAAACAGAACAAGCGGCGGAGGGGCACTCATCGCCCGGACGATCGATTCGCCCCGATTGATCGAATCCTGGATCTCAAATCCGTACCAGCGGCGGTCGTCGTCGCGCAAGATCTCGTTTGCGGAAAGGTAAAATTCGAATATCTGGCGGGTCTCGTTTCGCCCCTCGGCGGTAAAGACCTTCCAGATGAACATTGAGAGAAATCCGAGAAAAAACAGAAGAAATACGGGAAATCCGGCCACAAACAGCATAATAGCGATGACGCCGAACGCCATCGCATATTGTCCCTTTTCTCTGAGGGCACTGGGATGCCTTTTTTCTAAACCGTTCTCATTCACAAATTAAATGTCGCCGTTTAAGCCTTTGGCGCCCGCGGGGCGGCCGGCTTTCGCTTAGCCCCCGGTTTTGACTTGGCGGCGGGAGCTTTTGGCTCTTTGGCCGCCGGTTCCGAGTCGCAATGCTGGCTCGCTTTTTTGGCTTCGTTCTCCATTTTAGAGCCGAGATCCGAGATGGCGTCGCCAAATTTCTCGATCACTTTCATCCCAGTCTCGGTCACGTACGAAAATGTCTCATTCAGCGTCGCGACCTCCATCTGAAACAACTGGGCAAATTTTTTGTCGAGCGGCAGAGCGTTAAATTCGTCCTGAAACTTTGCTTTGGCCGAGCCTGAGCTTTTGGGTTCTTCGGTTTTTTTAGCAGTCATGATCACAATTTCTCCGGGTTTTATTATTCTTGCCTCGCATGCAAGTCTGTCGTTAGAGCTACGCCCGTTCGAACCAAAATGTTCCGTTTCCGTCGCGCTGGCCGGCGAGAGATTTGCGGCACCGCTGGTCACGGTAAGGACACAATCGTGGCCTGCGCCGGGTTTGCAATCGTCAAACCTGATGCCAAAACGCCGTGCGGCATCCGCCAGTGTGGTGCCGACCGCTACAACTCCGGTGATTCCCTCTCTCTCAAATTTGATATCTGCTTCTGCCATTTGTTTAGTGAATAGCCGTTTTTACACGAACCCGCGGCTGGGCTCCCGGCGGGGCGGTATGCGAATCGGCCGTACTTTCCTGACATTCCGAACACACGCCCCACATACGCAGGCTGTGATGTGTCGGCCGGAACCCGAAGTTGCTTGCCATCTGATCCTGCAGGCTTTCGATGTCGGGCGAAAAGAATTCGATCACCTTGCCGCAGTCGGTACAGATCATGTGATCGTGATGCTCGTGGTTATAATGATGCTCGTAATAAGTTTTGTTGTCGCCGAATCGAACCTCGCGGGCCAGTCCGGCCTCGGTCAAAAGTTTGAGGGTTCGGTAGACCGTCGTCAGGCCCACGGACGGATCT
>JBGTCS010000020.1:0-3462 GCA_041748715.1 Pyrinomonadaceae bacterium
GTAAACCTAGCGATGCGGAAGGCGAAGCCGCTGAAACTCAGACGTGGCTTGAAGTCTCGGCCCGATGCGGGTACGTGGCCAGAGAAAGCGCAAAACCGCTGTTCATGGAATATGACGAAATAATCTCAATGATCGTCGCGATGCAAAACAACCCCGAAAAATGGCTTCCATTTTAGCCTGTCTCTTGTCTCCAGTCTCCAGTCTCTAGTCTCCCGTCTCTTGTCTCCTGTCTTCCCGAAAGGCCGCCATCGCCTCTGCCGCACCCGCATGCATGATCTCGGGTTTGTGATATTTCCAGTATTTCTCAAATTCCTCGTCGGTCATTGAACCGTTCTCGGCGCGGGCCTTTTCTTTGAGATAATTTTCGGCCCAGGCCCGAATATCCATATCCGTATTCAACGCCGTACGGGCGCCGTGCATCAAATTGTCGCGTTCCATTAATGTTTCTCCGTATGATACATTTCAGTCTTAGTCATTTTTTGGGAGTTATTTTGTGAAATCTTTTATTATTTCTCTGCTTTTAATGTTATCACTTCTGCCTTTGTCGAGTCCTGCACAAAGGCGATCGAGGGCTCTGGCGAAACCGGCTCCGACGCCATCCGCTCCAAAACCGGCATATGAGGTACCGATCGTCACCAAAACTCTCGCAAACGGGTTGGAGATCATCGTGCTTCCCGATTCATCCGTACCGCTTGTGACCATCGAGTTGGCCGTTCGCAATGGTTCATTTACCGAACCGCCTGAACTCAATGGCCTGTCGCATCTCTACGAGCATATGTTCTTTAAGACGAATAAAGCTACGGCGATCTATCGCTGCGAGATCCTGAAATTTCGGAACCCGCTGGCGTACCGGCAGTTTAATTGCGACAGCGAATTACAATTGAAGGCCGAGATCAAAGATGTCAGCTATATGGGGGATATCGATCAGATCGGTATCGTGAATAACGGCACGACACGCGAAGAGGTGGTTCAATATTATTTCACGACTACAAGCCCCAACATCCTACCGGCGATGAGATTTATCAAGGACGCAGCACGCTATCCCGTATTTGATGAGGAAGAATTTGCGAGAGAAAAAGAAGTCGTGCTCGGCGAACTCGAACGCAATATGTCGCAGCCCGGCTATTACCTCAATCAGGAATCGCTCGAAAAACTTTTTTTTAAGTACCCGACCCGAAAAAGCCCCGGCGGCACAAAGGAAACCGTCGGAGCGGCGACAACCGATCAGATGCGGCTGATCCAGGCTCGATATTATGTTCCTAATAATTCGGCTCTTGTGGTCACCGGCGACGTCAAGCCCGAAGCGATCTTCGCTCTTGCAGAAGATCTCTTTGGCGACTGGAAGCGCTCCGTAGATCCGTTTATAAAATTTCCACTGGTCGAACATCCGCCGCTCACCAAGAGCGAAGGATCGATCGTCAGCCAGCCGGTGCAGAGCGTGTATGTTCAGGTCGGTTGGCAGGGGCCGTCGATCGGCAAGGACGACGCCGCGACCTATGCAGCAGACGTATTTTCGTTTATTATCCGGCAGCCTGATTCGCGGTTTCAACGGGCACTTGTGGATTCGCAATTGACGACCGGAACAAACCTCGGTTATTACACCCAACGAAACGTCGGCCCGATCCAGGCAGTTATGTCGACAACGCCTGAAAAGGCCAAGGCTGCGGTAAAAGCTCTCTATAACGAGATCTCACAATTCGATAAACCCGGCTATTTTACTGACGAAGAACTTGAGAATGCCAAAACTCTTCTTGAGGCCGACGATCTCTACAGCCGTGAAAAGCTCAGCGAATACAGCCACACATTAAGCTTCTGGTGGTCGACGACCGGTATCGATTATTTTCGCGGCTATCACAAAAATCTTCGCGCCATCACGCGATCGGATATTTCAAAATATATCAAAACCTATATTCAGAATAAACCGCATATCGGCCTGGCTCTGATCTCACCCGAGCAGCAGGCGATCGCCAAACTCACCTCCGAAGACCTGATCGGAGGCAAACAATAATGAAACGACAAATTATCAAAGCAATACTCGTCCTGTGCGTAGCCGTGGCTCCGCTCGCGTCCGTTTATCCGCAGGGCACTTCGACCGCGGGACAGATCACCGAATTTGACGTAAACGGGATGAAGGTCCTCCTAAAGCAGCGGCCCGGAACTCCGACCGTTGCGGCGGGCCTGTTTTTTCGCGGCGGAGTACGGAATTTGACACCTCAAAATGCCGGTATCGAAGCCTTTACACTGAACGTCGCGACCGAAGGCAGCAAGAATTATCCGCGCCAAAAGCTCCGCAAAGAAACGTCCAGCGTCGGGACACTCATTTCTTCGGGTTCGAACTACGATTTTTCGGCTTTGGCTCTGGCCTGCACAAAATTGAGTTTCGACGATTCGTGGAAAATATTTGTCGATGTAGCACTCAACCCGGCGTTTGCCCCGCAGGACGTCGAACGCGTCCGGCAAAATTTCCTGACCGGTCTCCGATCCGAGTCCGACTCGCCCGAGGGATCGCTCGAAGTGCTGAATGAAAGCATACTCTTTGCCGGGCATCCCTACGCCAACAGCCCACGTGGGACGATCGCTAATCTAACAAAGTTCAAAACTGCCGACCTTATCGCTTATCATCGCTCGCTTGTTCAAACCTCGCGAATGCTACTCGTTATCGTTGGCGATATTGAACCGGCGGCATTCAAGGAAAAGGTCGAAGCGGCATTTGGCAAATTACCACGCGGCAGTTTCAAGGCAGTTAACTTGCCGGCACTTGCATTCAGCAAACCGTCGGTCGATATCACATCAAAGCCAGTTGAGACGAATTATGTCAAAGGGTCTTTCGCTGCCCCGTCGCTCGGCGATCCGGATTATTATGCAATGCGGACTGCGATGACGATACTGCAAACCCAGGTTTTTCAGGAAGTTAGAGTTCGCCGCAACCTATCGTACGCACCGGATGCCGAACTCGGCGAATACCTGGCAAACTCGGCGTCGATATCGGTTTCGACCACCAAGCCCAACGAGGCGATATCGGTGATGCTGGGCGAAATGCAAAAACTACGAGAAAACACCGTCGAGGAAGATACGATCGGCCAGATGGCGGGATATTTTTTGACAACCTACTATCTCAAACAGGAAACAAACGCGGCTCAGGCAGCCGAGCTCGGCCAATATGAACTGTTAGGTGGCGGTTGGCGAAATTCGCTGGAATTCCTCGATCGCATTCGGCGGGTCAAACCCTCTGAAATACAAGCCGTCGCCAACAAGTATATGAAAAATGTTCGGTTTGTGGTGGTCGGCAATCCGACCGATATCGACCGCTCCGTCTTCCTGCAAAACTAAAAAAAGCAGGCTGTGATAACACAGCCTGCCAAATCGACAATTTAATTGTCCCCGTCGTCGGGTTTTACCTTTCGCGGGACTGGAGCGGGAGCCGATGGCGGTTTTTCCTGTTTTGGTGTGCCTTTATCGACC
>JBGTCS010000021.1:0-3851 GCA_041748715.1 Pyrinomonadaceae bacterium
TCCGACCGTCGTACGGACAGCGAAATTTCGCCGTCGCTGCTGGCCAAGGCAGATGATATCGACAGGCTGCGGCAAAATTCTCTCGAGATGGTCGGGCTTTTCGCCGAAGATCTGGCGGCCAGCAATAATTGGGTTATGTCAGGGACTCGGACGGCTGACGGTAAGCCGATTCTTGCTAATGATCCGCATCTTTCGCCGTCAGCGCCGGGAATTTGGTATCTGACGCATCTTTCGACGCCGACGATGCGAGTGTCTGGCGTTTCGATTCCCGGCGTACCCGGAATTATTCTGGGACACAATCAAGATATCGCCTGGGGAGCGACCAATGTCGGGCCTGACGTGCAGGATCTGTATTTAGAGACATTTAACGACAAAGGTGAGTACAAGACCCCGAACGGATGGCATGCGGCGGTCATCCGCAAGGAAAAGATCAAATTTCGTCCAAACCCGCTTTCTCCGGTGACCGAGGACCTCGATTTTGAGGTCAAGGAAACACACAACGGCCCCATCATTCTAGACGACGGCGGCAAGCAATATGCGTTGAAATGGACGGCGTTTGACCCTAAGAATCAAGAATTCGAAACGTTTTACCAATGGAATCGGACAAAGGATTGGAAAGGATTTAAGGATGCTCTAAAAAATTACGGCGGCTCGGCCCAGAATTTTGTTTTTGCAGATGTAAAAGGGAATATCGGGTGGTACGCGGCCAGCAAGATTCCGATCCGCCGCGTCGGTGACGGTGCCTTGCCTTATGACGGTTCGACAAACGAAGGCGATTGGATCGGAATGATCCCATTTGACGAACTACCCAATCTGTACAATCCGCCGTCGGGACTTATTATCACGGCCAATCAGCGAATCGTCGGTACATCGTAGAAATACCCTCAAATGTCTCGCGACGCTGCCACACCGTGGCGTGCCCGACGGTTATTCGACCTTCTCAGTATGAATAAAAAGGTAACGATGGATGACGTTCGTGATGCTCAACACGACTCGTATAATATCCCCATCGCGAATCTTTCGAAAAAGATCGTCGAATTACATGCCGCGTCTCCGGAAACTCTATCGATCCTAAAAGCATGGGATGGCCGAATGACGGCCCAGTCGCCGGGAGCCTTGCTCGCAAATGAGATCCAGACTTGCGCGGCGAATAAGATCGCCGCGGATAACGCTCCGGTTCCCGCTCCTATTATTCGAGAACGCGTTCTCGAGATGGCGGTAAGCGGGAATATAAGCCGTTGGCTGCCGGCGGGAACGGCAAGCTATGCCGATCTTTTTAAATCCTGTGACTCGCTTGTCCGAACGCAGCTCGCTGAACCGAAAAGGTTGGGGCCGGATACTTCAAAATGGTTTTGGGGCCGGACATGGCAATCCCGTTTTTCACATCCGTTGGCATCCGCTCCGCTGATCGGCGGGCAATTTGTTGTTCCGGTCGTTCCGCTGGACGGCAGCGGTCAGACGCCCAATGTCGGTTCGGGGGTGTCCATGAGGCATATTACGAGCCCGGGAAATTGGGATGCGACGAGGCACGTTATCCCGCTTGGTCAGAGTGGCGACCCGCGTTCTCCGTTTTATATGGATCAATTCGGTGCCTGGGCGACCGGAACGCCTCAGATCTTTCCGTTCTCGGCCGCAGCGGTCGAAAAGGCGTCTAAGTCGAAACTGGATCTCGTCCCGGCATCGAAAAAATAGGATCGGAATCACGCTATACGGTCGAGAAAATCGGCGAGAATAATCGACGCCGCCTCACTGTCCACCAGATCGCGGGATTCGGAAGGCGTTTTACCTTTTTGCCAAAGTCGGGAATGGGCTTCGTACGACGTTACGCGTTCGTCCTGAAGAAATATCGGAATATCGAGTGACAGCGTAAACCTATCGGCCATGCTGCGAGCCTCGGTGGACATCTCGCTTTCGCCGCCGTCGGATTCGAGCGGCAAACCTATCACGAGAGCTTTCGCATCATACTCCGCGACGATATGTTTGATATTTGATAACAGCTTTTTCCAGCTGGTGCGTTCAAGCCGCGGCAGAGGCCGGGTTGTGAGGCGAAGTTCGTCACAGATCGCGATGCCGCATCTCTTGGTTCCGGGATCAATGGCCAGTATTCTGCCGTTGGCCGGAACTCCAAAAACATCTGTAAGACTGTTGGGATTAGTTGTTTCTTTTCGTTGCACCTATATAATCGTTAAAGGATAATGAGTCGTTGACCTGCTCTAAACAAAAAAATCGTAAAATTCGTATAACGCACGTCTAGGATTATCATAAGAGGTATAAAAATGTCATTTCGCGGAAAGCTTTGGATACTTGCAGTTTCGGGCCTGATTGCTATTTACGCAGTTGTCGGCGGCCTTCCGTATATCGGAAATGTCCTGACAACGACGGCCCAACAGCCGGTAAACGATGCATCGGCCCAACTTCGGATCGTTGAATCCGTTTTACAGCATATCCAAAACGACTATGTCGATGACCCAAATATGGACAAGGTCCGGCTCGGAGCGTTGAGAGGTCTCGCGGGCGGGCTCGACCCGTATTCGGCATATTTGACTCCCGAACAAGTCAAGGCTTACGACGCAAATAAAACCTCTAATAAAGCGGGTATCGGCGCTGAATTTGCACAAGTTTCCGGATTTCTCTATATTATCGCCGCCGTTAAGGGAGCTCCCGCCGATAAAGCCGGTCTTAGATCCGGCGATGTGATCGAATACATCGATAATAAAGCCAGCCGTGATGTGTCGCTTTATGACGCCCGGCAATTGATGATCGGCGATCCGGGAAGCTCGGTAGCATTGCGTGTCCTGCGATCCGGCGAAAAGGCTCAGACTATAAAAGTGACGCGTGGAACCTATTCTATTCCAAAATCGGAAACGCGAATGGAAGCCGGGAAGATCGGCGTGATCAAAGTATTTAGCCTCGACGAAGGCAGCTCAAATGACATTCAAACTCAATTGTCGAGCCTCGTAAAGCAGGGAGCACAAAAGATCGTTCTTGACGTTCGCGGCGTGGCAGGTGGCAGTCTGGCCGAGGGCGCCGCAGTTGCAAATTTATTCATTAAAAATGGCGAGCTTGCGAAAGTCATCGGTCGCGAGAATAAGGTTCAAAATACATTTTCAGCCGATCCCGCGAAAACTTTATTCGATGGCGGTCTCGCCGTTTTGGCCGATCTCAACACGGCGGGTGCGGCCGAGGCTGTCGTTGCAGCCGTTCTCGATCATAAACGCGGTGAGGTCGTTGGGGAACGAACATTCGGGGCCGGCACCGAGCAAAAGCTTTTTCCCATATCAAGCGGTGGGGCCTATCTGTTAACGGTCGCAAAATGGGCGTCATCGACCGGTACACCGTTTTTGGGTACAGACCGGGCGACGACCGGCATCAAGCCGTCGATCGAAGTCAAACGGCCTGACACGCCCGAACCGCTTAATATCGATAGCCTAAACGACCAACAGGACGGTGCTGAACCGCAGCCGACCGTCACACCGACTCCAAAGCCTGTTCAACCCAAAGTGGTCGAAGACGTTCAGTTGAAAAAAGCGCTGGAAATATTGCAGGACAAGGCGAATTCAGCGAAAGCGGGTGCATAGAAACGCCGTAGTATATTTATCAATCAGGCCGGGTAGCAATGCCCGGCTTTTTTGTCCTCAAAAGGATGTTGTTATGAGGAATGAAGACTGTTAAAATCGGTTTTCAATGGGACATACAGAATTCACCATCCGCCCGCTGTCCGAGGGCGACCTAGCGGAATGGCTTCGGTTGAGGCTTCTGCTTTGGGACGAGTCGACAGAGGACGATCATAAATCGGAAATGGTGGATATTATCGAGAATTCCGATTCACAATTTGTGGCGGTCGCCGATAC
>JBGTCS010000022.1:0-3095 GCA_041748715.1 Pyrinomonadaceae bacterium
TCCCAAAGTCCCCGGAAGCAGTTGCCGTTTCCGGATCCTCTGGCAAGCCATACGATGAGCGAGAAAAGTTACCGGCGGAGAAATGCTGAACGTTCCCCACGTTAAATACTTCCCAACGGAACTCGAACTTTTGAATTTCACTCCAAGGCATGTTAAATGTCTTAGAAATACCCAAATCCGTCGTTGTGTATCCCGGCAGGCGAAACGCATTTCGCTCGCCCGTTTCACCAGGCCGCGCGTTTCTAAAAGAATTTAGTGCAGCCTGAGGATCCGCGAAAAATTTTTGAGTTGAACGAACCGCAGACCCTGTCAATGCCTTAATCCGTGTTCCGCTGGACTGGGCATTCCAGTTAGTCGCCCACTGGGCCGCATCAAATGGAACTGTGGTCGGCAATCCGGAATTGTATCTGTAAATGCCGCGAAGCGACCAACCACCAAAGATAGAATCGGCGGCCGAACCCATTCCACCAAACAGGGCCTTACCCTGTCCAATCGGAAGATTAAACTGGAAATTGGCATTTACCACATGGCGGACATCAAAATCTGAGACCGAGTAGTTATCCCTCGGACGCAGAGCATTTAGTATGAACTGCGAACCAAATGAACCGCCTGTTTGGAGTCCCGACGCCGAGTCAAACGATTTAGAAAACGTATAGTTAAGGTCGTAACTCAAGGTATCGCCAAACCGCTGACGCAAGCTGAATGCGGCCCCGTGATAATCGGATTCAGCAGTTGTACCAAATGACGAGAACGCAGCGTATTGCGGATGGAAGAACATATTAGGAAATCGGCCCGGATTTCCAGAAAGCCCGAATTCGGTTGCATCGTCAATGATCAATTGAATAAAGGTATAATCCCTGATCCCAAAACCGGTATCGGCAAATAACCCATAGATCGCCTGAGTATTGTTAAGGGCTCCAAAACCAAAATCATTATTCAGAACCGTTCTTGCGTTTGGGAACAGGTTTTCAAAATATGGGATCGCGGCAAGACCCGTTATCGGTGTGCCTGCTCTTTGCGCGTCGACAAGTTTACCGGCGGCCGTGTACCAATCTAACCCTGACGCCGGATCGACCAAATTATTCAAAGCAAAAATATCGCGAGCGGCAAACAAATTACGCCCTTTGCGTCCGATATATGACGCCTCTAAATACATCCCCTTTGGCAAACTCCGCCCGTAGGAAACATTCCATGAATATTGCTTTGGCGAAACGATATTCGCGTCAAGCGACGATTCGATTCGAGTCTGCTCATCGGCGGCGGTCGAGAATCTCTGGATAGGTGACGGAATTCCCGGAAGAGTGCGAATATTCTGATTGAAACCCGTAAACAACGGTGCCGGATTGGTTGTTACATTATAAGTATTCGCGGAAATCGTTGAGGAACTTGTAAACCCGATCGTTGAAAGCTGATCAAAACTTACAGCAAGCTGTCCGCCAAAGTAATCGTTGGTGATCGAAAAACCTCCGCGGAAAGTCGATTCGTTAGCGCCGCCAAATAACTTTTTGAGGAACCCACTCTTAAAGTTCGGAGACCACGCGACTGCGGCACGCGGCTGCCAGTTGTCCCAATCGGTATCATAAAACCCAGGGGCATTATTTCTCGGGCCGCCGAGCTGGAATTCTATCAATTCGTTTAGTGGTATGCCTCGGGCCGCACTTGCTACACGCCGGTCAAAAACATCGCCCAATCTCTGTTTTGGGACCACCTGAAAGCCATTCTGTTCATAAACAGGCCGACTAACCGCGTACCTTAAACCGAGCGTCAAAGTCAAATTACGACCTAGTTTCCAGGCATCCTGAAAATAAGAATCGTATTCTTCGGTTGCGAAATTCCGGGTCCTCGGAGAACCTGCCGAAAGAATGCTGCCGTCGATTCCAAACGTGAAATTTCCGCTATATTGTGAATACCGGCCGATCAACGCTGTTGCGGCGTTCTGAACAGTGGAGCGGAAACCGCCGGCGATAGTATAACCCGCGTCCGTGATCGCCTGGTCAATGACGCGGCCAGAAAGATTATAAAAAGAGGGGTTTGTTACCGCGCTGTCGAACGCCCCTCCCAAATCCTGACGTCGATTACGGATAAGGCGAACATTTCCGCCAAACTGGAACGTATGCGACCCTTTGATCAATGTGAAATCATCCGTGATGTTTGTTACCGGTGTTTTCCGGCTCAATGTTCGTGCAAACAGGAGCGGAGAATAAACAAAGCGAAAGCTGATGTTGTTGTCACTTGAATCCCCTTGATTACTAAACGCCTGTTTCGTAAAGCCATACCGGAAATTGTTAATCTTATTGCTCGAAATTACCCAGTTGTGACCGACGGCAAGACCCATTGGATGGCTCCATGACGACACTGCCGGAGTGCCTGGGAATGCTGATACTCCCGCTGCGTTGTCCCATTCATAGTTACCGCGGACAAATAACTGTTGGGTATTAGTTAATTTATAGTCAAGCTTAACAATATGCGTATTTTCGATAGTTGTCGTCGGGGCGTTGAACAGGAATCCGCCCGTATTGACTCCGTCGCCAACGGTTGTATTATTTGATGCAAATTTCGAAGTTACACTAGCGAAAAGCGAAACAACCAAAGGATTTATACGAACCACCGGATAGATCTGGTTCAATTGAGCAGTCGTCAGTTCACACTTTCCATTGACACAACCAGGCCCAGTTCCATCAAATCGCAACCTACCTTGACCTAAATGAGCAAGCGGCACGACTCGATTTAAGGACACTCCCTCTGTCTGTGTCTGGCGTTCAAAGGAATAAAAAAAGAACAATTTATCTTTCTTGATCGGCCCGCCGATCGCCCCGCCATAGACGTTACGGGCAAGACTCGGACGCGGAACCTTCTGATCACCAACCTTTGCGGTGCCCGCTAAAACCGCAGCGTCGGTCGGCCCAAAGCTACCTGCCAAGTTGTTAAAGAATGAATTCGCCGAACCATTGGTTGGTCGATAAAAATAGAACATCGATCCTCGTAAATTATTGGTACCGCTCTTGGTTACCAGAGAAATCTGAGCTCCTGATGAACGGCCTTGATTCGCGTTTGCTCCGACGCTGGTGATGCGAAACTCCTCGACTGATTCTGTC
>JBGTCS010000023.1:0-2486 GCA_041748715.1 Pyrinomonadaceae bacterium
TACTCTCGTGTCCGTCGCCCTGAATGGGCGAAAGACGCAATGTTCACAGGCGTTCTGCCGCACCTCCGGTGCGGTGATCCGTTTCGTACCGCGACCAGAAGCTTCGCATCTGGCTAATATCTTTAGGCCGCTCTGCGGCTAAATCCGGACTTTTCAGACATCCTCGGTCCAGTCGTTTTGACCGACTAAAAAGGTCACTCTGAATACTTTTCTTTCATTCTGCGTTAAACAATACAAAAAAGTGTTGACATAAGTTTTGCATTACTGTAATTTTTATAGAGTGACGGCATATCCACCGTCCTACCTTCGCCACCAGGAGCGGCAAAGTTTTCCAAGGTACGTTTCCGTTTGATCACATTTTCAGTGATCGAAAACATCCGACAAACGCGGGTTTTAGTACATCTTAGAGTTGACCTGTCTATAGAACATCCTATCTTTCGGTCTTTTCGGCTGGTGGCCTAAAACCTTCAAAAAACAAAACCCTCGTTTTTCGGATGGGATACAAAAAGAAAACTTTTTCGAGAAAGAGCGTCCTCGCCGGATGCCTGACAAAAAGGAGCAATAAAAATAATGTTCGGTAAAAAGAAAAGCGTTGCCGGTTTGGACATCGGTTCCAGTTCGATAAAAATGGTCGAGCTTGAAGGCAAGCTGAACAATTTAAATTTGGTCAGCCTCGGATTTGAAAATCTGCCGGGCGACACGATCATCGACGGTCAGATCATGGAGCTGAACGTCGTTTCCGACGTTATCATGAGTGTTTGCAATAACCATCAGGTTACGGCAACCAACGTCGTCACCGGCGTGAGCGGACATTCGGTCATCCTCAAGAACATTGTTCTGCCATCGATGACCCGCGAAGAATTAGAAGAATCGATTGACTGGCATGCTGAGGAGCATATTCCTTACGATCTTGCCGATGTCAGCCTCGATTATCAGGTGACCGCCGAAACCGCTGATTCGACCCACGTCCTGATTGCCGCGTGCAAACGCGAGCGCATCGACAATATCAAACAGGCGATCCAACTGGCGGGAAAAACACCGGTCGTGATCGATGTCGACACATTTGCTCTTCAGAATTGCTACGAAGTCAACTACAACCCGACCGACGATGAAGTCGTGACGCTCCTTAATATAGGTGCTTCGACGATGAATGTGAACATCGTCAAGGGAACCCGATCGCTCTTTACGCGTGACATAACGGTTGGCGGCAGCCAGTTTACAGATGTGCTGCAGAGAAGCTTGGGCCTTAATTTTCAGCAGGCTGAGGCGGTAAAGCGCGGTGTTGTCGATGCTGCTGACGGAATAGAAGAGAAATCCATCGAGCCATTGATGAACAACGTGACCGAAATAGTTGCGATGGAGATACAGAAAACTTTCGATTTTTACCGTGCGACGACCGAGGACAACGAGACTGTTGTTCAAAAGATAATGATCTCGGGCGGCGGTTCGAAGCTGACAGGTCTGGCACAGGAGCTTTCGCAGCGACTCGAACTGCCGGTCGAAGTTTTGGACCCTTTCCGCAATATCAGAGTTGATGGTAAAAAGTTTGACCCGGATTACCTAAGTGAAATCGTGCCCGAAATGGCTGTCGCCGTCGGATTGGCAGTAAGGGGAGTGTAAAGAAGATGATCAAGATCAACCTATTAAATTCGGTTACAGAGAGACAAAACGGCACCGTCGTCATGGTCGATCGCAAGATTTCGAGCCCGGCCTCGCGCCTCGCACTCGCGTCGGTCGTCGTCGCCGTACTTCTGACGGCGGTCGTCGGATGGGACGTTATCAGTTCGCACATGGCGAGAACCGATATGGAACGCCAACTCGCCGAGCAAAAGACGATCGAGGCCGAACTTGCCATCGTCATTGCGGAGCAGAAAGAGCTGGAGGGCAAGATCGCCGGTATCGACGCACGAATCGAAGCCATCAAGAGACTGCGCGCTTCGCAGGCCGGTCCGCAAGCCGTGCTTGACTCCATGCGCGAACGCATAGCGATGTTCCCGGGCCTATATCTCGAAAGTATCGAGCAGGGGGCAGGCGGAATCGTCGTATCGGGCAGTTCGCCGGACGAATCGCAGGTATCGCAATTCGGCCGGAGTCTTGAATTTTCGAACGGCCTGTTCTCCGATCTAAATATCGAGACGACCCGCAACGAGATCACGAATGAGGATGCTCCGGTAAGAGCCGAGGGTGAGCGTCCAAAGGTATCTATCGTGAACTTTAAGATCAGGACGACTTACACACCATCGAAAGCAGCGGGAGCTAACAGTACCCCGACCACGGCATCCGTTCAGACGCCCGGAGCTGCGGCTCAGGCAGCACAGCCTGCCCAGATCTCGAAAAACTAGAACGGTCGAAAAGCAAACTTTAAGGAAAACGAAATGTTAGAGAAAATCATAAATCTAAAGTGGCACTTTCAATTGATGTTGCTCGTCACCGTTGCGGCATTGCTCTACACCTGCGTGTGGTATTTCTACACGAGCGATATCAGG
>JBGTCS010000024.1:0-9053 GCA_041748715.1 Pyrinomonadaceae bacterium
CAAACCGCTAAACAAAATTACGACCGCACCGCAAAATTGGTTAAGATCAGCCCGGTCAGCTCGACCGAGGTCGATGAAATGCTGGCCCGTCTAAAGATCGCCCGGGCCGAACTCGAAGAACATCACAAACACCACGCTCGAACAATTAAGCTGCTTGAGATCGGTGCTGCCAGCCGTGAGGAATTCGAAATGGCGACGACCAAGCTGAAAACAGCCGAGGCCAATGTAGAAGAAGCCAAAAAACGTTTTGACCGGGCCGTCGAGGTTGCTGAGATCAACCCGCTGAGCCGCAGCGAATTTGAACAGGCCGCCGTTAAACGTCAAATGGCCGAATCGGATCTCGCGACCGCTCGTCAGCGCCTGCTGTTGCTCGGGCTTTCGGCACAGCGGGTCAATTCGCTGCGTTCACCGTCGCAGATCACCTCAGAGATCGCTCTTACCGCACCGGTTTCCGGCACGATTACAAAGCGAATGGCAAACGCCGGCGAGGTTGTTGAGGCCAATAAAGAACTGATGCGGGTGACAAATCTAGCGAGCGTTTGGGTGATTGCACAGGTTTATGAAAAAGATCTCGGCCAATTGCGAACCGGCAGCGGTGCAAGTGTTACAACCGACGCCTATCCCGGACGTTTATTTCGCGGCCGCGTTACCTATATCGACCCAAATATCGATCAGGCAACACGAACAGCTCAGGTTCGCGTCGAGCTCGAAAATCCGGGTCAGGTGCTAAAGATCGGTATGTATGTAAATGTCGCCTTTGGCTCGATGGGCACGGCCGAGAGGACAATGCCTGTGATTCCGACAACAGCGATCCAAACCATAAATGGCCAGCAAGTTGTCTTTGCTGCGACGGAGAAACCAAATATTTTCGCCATCCGCTCGGTCCGTGTCGGCTCCGAAAATAACGGCCGGGCGATCGTCCTCGAAGGCTTGAATGTCGGCGACCGGATCGTTACCGAAGGCAGCTTCTTACTGCGGGCTGAATTACTGAAACAGAGTCCATTTTAGTTGCGATCGATTCCGTCCGAAACTTTATCGCAGCGAATTCGCACACGTTCGCGATTCTGAACCGGATTCTGTTAAAATTAGGCAAATTGAGTTAATAATATGGGCCAAGTGAAGATAATTAATGGCAACTGCTTGGAAGTTCTTCCAACCTTAGAGGCCGAATCGATCCAATCGTGCATAACGTCGCCGCCTTACTGGGGGCTTCGCGACTACGACCATCCCGCTCAGATCGGCGCCGAAGATTCGCCGGATAAATACATTGATAATTTGGTGGCAATATTTCGGCAGGTCCATCGCGTCCTGCGAAAGGACGGCACAATCTGGCTGAATGTTGGCGACGGTTACGCTCGAAACGGCGGCACCGGCGGACACGGTCCCAACGCAATTGTCGGAAATACAAAAAAACTCATACAAAAGCGAAACTGCAAAGTACCAACAATATGGGGTTTAAAAGATCGCGATCTCATGGGGCTTCCGTGGCGAGTAGCCTTCGCCTTGCAAAATGATGGATGGTATTTGCGGTCTCGGATCACATGGATCAAGAAAACTGCAATGCCGGAGAGTGTTAAGAATCGACCAACCTCGGCGACCGA
The DNA here is from genome assembly GCA_041748715.1 of Pyrinomonadaceae bacterium. Lineage (GTDB taxonomy): Bacteria > Acidobacteriota > Blastocatellia > Pyrinomonadales > Pyrinomonadaceae > OLB17. The sequence goes on from JBGTCS010000024.1 coordinate 1,602, forward strand.
GGAAATTTTTCTTTTGACAAAATCACCGGTCTATTTTTATGACGCTGACGGTTTTCGTGAACCCAGCGGAGCAAATTTGCGAAATTATTGGATCCTTGGCCCTGATCCGAATGGCAACGGTCATCCGGCGGCGTTTCCCCGTGAACTTGCTCGCCGTTGCATTCAACTTGGAACTCGTCCGGGCGATACCGTACTTGATCCATTTGGGGGTTCGGGTACCACCGGCATCGCGGCGACTGAGCTTGGACGGGACGCTCTGATGATTGAACTAAATCCCGATTATGTAGAAGTGAGCCGCGAGAGGACGAATTCGATCGAGCCTCTGTTTAGTATAGCGAATATCAAATAATCTTTATTCAATCTTAATATGCCGCGCACGCCAGGATCAAAACAGTTAATTCTCGAATTCTTGTTAAAAAACAAAGGAAAAGTTCTTGAATCAAGAGAGATCCAAGAGGCGAGCGGCGGTGCCGTCGAATGGGCTCGTCGAGTTCGGGAATTGCGCAATGAAGAAGGCTATCAGATCCTTAGTCATAAGGATCGAGCTGATTTAAGACCAAATCAATATTTGCTGGAAACCGATAAACGGCTGCCGGCTTTCACAAGAAATATTTCGAAAGAGACACGTGCACGGGTCTTAGAGCGCAACGGCTACACGTGCCAGATGTGTGGAGTCGCAGCGGGCGACGCGGATCCGCTTGGCGGAGACCGAACTGTGCGACTAACGATGGGACACATTCTGGACAAATCGAAAGGTGGAGATGACACCGACAAAAATTTACGGACGGTCTGCACAAACTGCAACGAAGGATTGCAAAATACAGCTCCGCCAAAACCTGATCGGCTGCATCTTTTGGGGCAAATCCGACGGGCAACAATCGCTGACCAGCAAGAAGTCCTAAGATGGCTTTTGACTAAGTTTGGGCCATATGAGAAATAGAACCGCTGCCTTAGCCTGGCTTAAATCGTTTCCGACGAATTGGGTCAGAATGTTGGACGCAGGCCAAACTATCGCGATTATTTTTAGCGACGAGCTGGCCGCTTCGCAATCGCCGAAGGCAGTTTCTTGCGGCGGGCTGAACTTTTAAAGCAGAATACTGACGATCAATAAGGTTGCTAGCCTATAGTTTGGGAACTTAGTAAGCTGATCAATCGACATATAGCGGATAACTCCGTAAACGGAAAGCTGTCGATATTGACTTTTGTAGCTCGGAAATGTACGGTAAGTTTTTTGACCATGTTTAGCCGATCGATATTTCAAATTAAATGGAGGCGCAAACTCACAAGTTTGGCCGCCCTGTTTTTTGTAATGTACGTTCTGGCTGATGTAAGCGTCCTGCAAGTTTATTGCGGAAACGAAGCACTCGGTATTCCGCCCGAACACCACGAAGTCGAAAAAACAAATAAAATAAATCAGCACGAGGATCTGAGTGGCTCAGAATCAATCGATGCGGGCTGCAATCAATCTCCTGATGATCACGAATACGATCATCAGCACGAATGTTTTTGCTGGCATCAGGGTGTCCCGGGAACTTATTCTTTTAGTCCGGGATCATTTCCGCGTCCGGACTCTCTCCGACCTCCGGTTTTTTACGAAAACGGCTATTTCAGTTCCAGCCCTTCCAATCTTTTCCGACCGCCCAGAATCTCATAATTTTTTTTAACGAGACAATCGCCCCTTACATGATTGAAAAGTCATGTTTAGGGAGTGTTTTACTACCTGTTTCAACAAAAGGATTAGATTATGAGTGTTTTTGAGATTGAACGCGCCGTCTGCTCGTTCATCCTCGCGGCGACGGTCCTGGCAAATGTAAGCTTTGCTCAAACGGACCTGGCTTCATTAAAAATTGAATCAACTTTGCCTGAGGAATTAACGGCTCCGAAATCGCGGCGACCCGATGCATCGGTGGTCCCGATTTACTTTGATCAGGTCGACGGCCTTAGCATTTCTGAGATCGTTAAGCGGGCCTTTGATAACAGTAGCGAAATAGAAATCGCCCAGCTTGAGGTCGAACAAGCTAAAGCTCGGCTGACACAGGCCGGTCTGCGATCAAACCCCACGCTTGAGGTCGCCAATACATCTGGTCGCCTGGCGGGCTCGTCCGGTGACAGCGAATTTGCGGTCGGAATTGCGTTGCCCCTTGATATCTATGGTCAACGGAGCCGTCGCCTAGAACTGGCACAGGCCGATATCGCGCTAAAAGAAGCTGAGGTCACAGCTCGAAAACGAGTTCTGATGAAACAAATTTTCGAAACTTACTCGGACGCACTTGCGGCTCTTCGTGAAGTGCAAGTTATCGAAGAGGTTCACGATCTCGACACGCAAACGGTTCAATTCGTTCAGATCCGTGTTAATGAAGGCGAGACCCCGCCGCTTGAATTGAATCTGCTGCAAACCGAAGTTGAACGATTGCGGGCACGCCGCCAGCTTATCGAGGGAAAGTTGCAGGCAGCTATTTCGCGACTCAGATTCTTTGCTGTTATTCCTGCGGACCAGTCTTTAAAACTGAAGGACGAGATCGCGACGGCATCGATACCGCTCCTTCCGCCATCGCTCGAAACAAGTATTTCCGTTGGTTTGGCCAATCGGCCGGAGATTAGACTTGCCGAACTCAATGAACAGTTGGCAAGCGCCGGATTGCGGCTAATCCAATCCCAAAGCAAACCCGAGGTCACGGCCTATACCCGATACACGCAGGGGAGATCCACAATCGATCTGCCGACTGGTGCATTTCCGCAGCGGAGCGACCGGAGCATCACATTCGGTGTTTCGATAGGGCTGCCGGTATTTAATAAAAATCAAGGAACAAAAGCTGAAGCCGAGATCGCAATTCGTCAAGCACAGGAACGACGCATTTTTGCCGAGCAAGTCGTTAGAAACGAGATCATCATTGCATTCCAGCGAATCGAAGCGGCAAACCGATCGTTATCGATATTAGAAAATTCCGTATTGCCGCGTTCGCGTGAAAACATCGAAACCATTCGAAAAGTTTATGAGATCGGAGAACTGAAAATAACCGACCTCATCGCCGAACAAAAGAAACTTCTGGATGCAAATCGAGATGTGACCGAAACATTGACCGAACGCTACCGGACCCAGGCCGATCTATTTATAGCTCTCGGAATAACATTCGAAAATTAAAAAAAAGGAAAGATTATGCAGGAACAATTTAGACCAGAAGAAACAGTTCAAAACGATCCAGACTATGCCCAGCTCGATCATCTCCAGGAAGAATCTGACGGTGGCGAAGCGGAATCAATAAGAGCCCACTCGTCGAGTTCGGGATCGAGTTCGACTCGGGCGTGGATTGTGACGGCAATGGTATTAGGAGTATTTGTAGTCGTCGCAGCGGTTTGGATTTGGAGCAAGGGCTCGGCTGACGAGACGATAGCGGTCGATGTAAATCAGACCGACAGCGAGCAAAAAGAGGGTGAAACCGGAAAGGTAGTAAAACTTGACCCGGAGATGCTCAACTCAGCGGGCATTCAAACGGAAACCGTGACTCAGCGACCCGCCGTATCCAAACTATTCGTAACCGGTGCGGTCGAATTAAATCCTGAAACTACGGAAATGGCGACGTTATTGGTCGGAGGACGGATCGAACGGGTCAACTTCGGGGTCGGAGACAGAGTACAGCGAGGCGCGGTGCTCGCCGTTGTGTCAAGCCCCCTGCTTGCTCAAATGCACGGCAAGATGCACGAAGCCAAGACAAAGTACGAATTGGCCCTGCGAAATCTTACTCGCGTTCAAAGATCCGAGAATCGGGTTGCAGTCCTTCAGGCAAAAGCCAGGCTTGACGAAGCCGACGCCACAATGAAGCGAACCAAACGACTGATCGAACTCGGCGCAGGCGCCGGAAAAGATATAGTGACCGCCGAAACAGCTTACCGCACCGCCAAAGCGGACTATGACTTTCAGTCAAATATCGCTCTCAACAAAGAATTGCAGGAGGCGAGAGCTGAAGTCGAAACCTCGCAGGTTGATCTTAGGCATATCGAGGACGAGATGCGGGCATTGGGCGTCCCAGTCGAATCTGGGAAACCGGACGATCACCGCAGTGATTCGTCGCTTGTCGCGTTAAGATCGCCGCTCTCGGGTGTCATTACCGAACGAAGATATAACGCAGGTGCCGGCGTCGAGGCGGCAACGCCAATTTTTTCGATTTCGAACCTCGGAACTGTTTATGTAATCGCCAACGTTCCCGAGGCAAACATTGCAAAGCTCAATATCGGTTCGATTGCGGAGATAACTTCGCCTTCGATCGGCACCGTCAGCGGCCGTGTTTCATATATCGATCCAAAATTGGACGAAACGACCAGAACCGGCAGGGTCCGGATTGAGGTTGCAAATCCTAACGGCAAACTGAGGGCCGGTATGTTTGCTGATGTCGGATTCTACACGGGCACAAACGCAGCTTCGGGCGAGGAATTGGTTGTGCCGTCTGATGCGGTTCAAAGAACGGGTGATAAGAGTATCGTTTTTGTTCCTCGTGAGAATCAAGCCGGAGCATTCGAGGTCCGAGAGATCGAGGCCGGTGCCGACATTAACGGCTATACCAAAGTGATCGCCGGATTAAAGCTTGGGGAAAAGGTTGTGACAAAAGGCAGCTTTACGTTGAAGACACAACTCGAAAAGGCCGCGATGGGCGACGAGTAACGATAACTTGTTTGCACCTGTGACCGCGACGGACTTCGTTTGAAGATTTATATTTTTTTGAGATTTGAACAATGATTAACGCATTAATTCGGTTTTCTATCGCTCAAAAGCTGGTCGTGCTCTTACTTGTCGCAATCATGGCGGCGGTAGGAGTTTATAGCCTGATAAATTTGCCCATCGACGCCGTACCCCATGTGACGAACGTTCAGGTTCAGGTTTTGACGAGCGCCCCGTCGCTTGCTCCTTTGGAGATCGAGCGGCAGATAACTTTTCCGGTCGAAGTGGCAATGAGCGGATTGCCAAATGTCGAAGAGATCCGCTCGGTATCCAAGTTCGGTATTTCGAACGTAACGATCGTTTTTGAGGAATCAACGGATATCTACTTTGCCCGGCAATTGATCCAGGAACGGCTTTCGCAGGCCCGCGAGCAGATCCCGCCGGGCATCGGCTCGCCGGAAATGGGACCGATAGCCACAGGTTTAGGAGAGATTTACCAATACGAGGTCAAAGCCGAGGCAGGTAGCAATTACACGGCGACGGATTTGCGAACTATTCACGATTGGAATATCCGTCGCCAGTTGATGAGCGTACCCGGTGTTACGGAAGTCAATTCGCACGGCGGTTTCGGAAAACAATATGATGTAAGGCTCGTGCCGGAAAAGATGCAATCCTACGGCTTGGGACTGCGCGAAGTTTATGATGCAGTAATGCGAAACAACGGCACCGTCGGCGGCGGTTATATAGAAAAAGGGGCGGAACAGTATCTTTTGCGTGGTGTCGGTTTGGTCGAAAAAATGGACGACATCGCCAATATCGTCGTTAAAACCGGTGCCGACGGCGTTCCAGTGTATGTAAAGGATTTGGGCGAGATCGTCGAAGGGAAAGGTATCCGGCAAGGCGCGGTGACAGCTGGCGGCGAAGGCGAAATCGTGTCTGGAATGGCGATAATGCTCAAAGGCGAAAATTCCCGAGCGGTAGCCGAGCGGGTCGCCGAGCGTATAATCGAAATCCGGAAAACTCTGCCAAAAGGCGTAACCATCGAGCCTTTTTACGACCGGACCGCCCTCGTAAAGCGGGCTATCGCGACGGTGGAAAAAAATCTGCTCGAAGGTGCTGCGTTGGTCATATTGGTCTTGCTGGTATTGCTAGGAAACTGGCGCGGCGCGTTGCTCGTCGCGACAATAATTCCACTATCGATGCTATTTGCGGCGATCCTGATGCGTATTTTCAATGTGTCGGGAAATCTGATGAGTCTGGGTGCCCTCGATTTCGGTCTTATCGTTGACGGCGCGGTCGTGATGGTCGAAAACGTCGTCCGCCGCCGCGCCGAGGCGCAGCACGAAAAATCGCATGAGCCGCCCGAACGCACTATTTTGGAAGCCTGTCTGGAGGTCGCTCGCCCGGTCGTCTTCGCCGTCGCCATTATCGGCATCGTCTATTTACCGATCCTCAGCCTACGAGGGATTGAAGGCAAGATGTTTGTGCCGATGGCATTAACGGTTATTTTTGCTTTGCTTGGTTCGCTGATCCTTTCGCTAACGTATGTTCCGGCTATGCTCGCTTTGATTTTGCGCGGCGAAGTTTCGGAAACAGAAAGTTTTCTAATCCGCTGGTCAAAACAGATTTACAGACCCTCGCTCGCTTTTGTCATGAAGTTCCGCTCACAGGTGTTGGCCGCCGCCGTCACGACTGTTCTGCTATCGGCTATAGCGTTTCCGTATTTGGGTGGAGAGTTTATCCCGCGACTCGATGAAGGCGATATTCTGATCGAAACAATTCTTCTACCCAGCGTGTCCCTTGACCAGTCAATGAAGGTAACAACCGAAGTTGAAAAGTCACTCTTGGCTTTTCCGGAGGTGAAACAAATCGTTTCAAAATGCGGCGCACCAGCGGTAGCTAACGATTCGATGAGCCTGAATCAATGCGATGTTTTCGTGATGCTCAATCCGATTGAGGATTGGGAATCGGGAAAGACCAAGGAAGAACTGGTCGAAGCGATGTCAAAAAAGGTCGAAATTGAGGTGCCGGGAGCCGCTTCGTTCGGTTTTATGCAGCCCATCGAGATGCGGGTTAACGAACTTATAGCCGGGACCCGCGGCGACGTCGCGGTCAAACTATTCGGCGACGATTTGGCCGTCCTCGCCCAGAAAGGTGAGGAAATCAATCGTGTTCTCGGTTCGATTCAGGGAGCGGTGGAAAATCGGGCCGAAGTAACGACCGGCCTGCCGCAGCTGCAGGTCAAACCTGATCGGGCCGCTATCGCGCGATTCGGCCTGAACGTCGAAGACGTAAACGATCTGGTTGAATCGATCTTTGCTGGCAAAAAAGCGGGCCAGGTTTTCGAAGGCGAGCAGCGGTTCGATATCGTTTTGCGGCTCAACGAAGAAGCCAGCCAAACGATCGAATCCGTAAGAAACCTTATGTTAACTGCTCCAAACGGATCGCGTGTCCCGCTGGCTCAGGTGGCGGATGTTTCGCTGATCGAAAGCGCCGCCCAAATTTCTCGCGACGACACACGCCGCCGCATCGTCGTTTCAACCAATGTTCGCGACCGCGATGTTGCGAGTTTTGTTGATGAGGCAAAGCAGAAAATTGAAAAAGAGGTTCAGCTTCCTCCGGGATACTTTCTAAAGTGGGGCGGCGCGTTTGAAAATCTTGAACGCGCGACTGGAACGCTTCTAATCGTCGTTCCCATCGCCTTGTTCCTTATATTCGTAATGCTCTTCTCGACCTTTGGCTCGGCAAAACAGGCGCTGATGATCTACACAGGTATTCCATTCGCCATCGTCGGCGGT
>JBGTCS010000025.1:0-10863 GCA_041748715.1 Pyrinomonadaceae bacterium
GCGTTGATCGCTCTTCGCACCCAGCAGATCATCGCTGAGGAAACAGGCGTCGCCAACACCGTCGACCCGCTCGGCGGCAGCTATTATGTCGAATCTCTGACACAAAAGATGATCGACGGCTGTATGGAATATTTTGACAAGATCGATGGCTTCGGCGGAATGGTCGAGGCGGTCGAGGCCGGTTTTCCTCAGCGTGAGATACAGGAATCGGCTTACCAATATCAAAAAGCCGTCGAACGAAAGGAACAGGTCATCGTCGGCGTAAATAAATACGGGATGGCGACCGAGGTCCATCGGACCGACATTCTCCAGATCGACGAAACGGTTCGCCATCACCAACTGACGCGCCTCGCGCACGTCAAATCCACCCGCGATAAAGGCGCCGTCGCGACCGCTCTGGATAAAGTAAAAAAGGCCGCAAATACAAACGAAAACACAATGCCCTCGATCATAGAAGCCGTTGCCGCCTACGCGACCGTCGAAGAGATATGTGTGGCTTTGCGGGATGTTTATGGAATTTACGAGGAACCGGCGTTTTGATGTTCTCTCGTGTTAAAATCTTCAATATTGAGGTAAGCGATAATGATATTTCACGTAGTTCTGGAAAATGATGAGGATGGGTGGATCGTTGCAGAATGCCCATCGTTGCCGGGATGTGTCTCTCAAGGCAAAACCAGAGACGAAGCGCTTGAAAATATCAAGGAAGCGATTACCGCATGGCTCTGGGCCGAAGACCAAAAAGCCTTTGCTGCGATTCCACCGCCCCGAGCAAGTCAGGCCGTTCTCGTGACCGTTTAAGACGATGGGAAGATTGGGAAATGTCTCAGGCCGTGATGCCGTAAAGGCATTTCATAAAGCGGGATGGAAACCCGTGGGGCAAGTCGGAAGCCATCTTGTTATGACAAAACCCGGTCTCAGGGTAAATTTATCGATACCGCAGCATAAAGAACTTGCAACGGGAACGCGTCGAGCCCTTATCCGAAATGCCGGAATCTCCATCGAGGAGTTTATCCAGCTTCTAAATAAATAAATAGATCACTGCGTCAGTGATTTACGACGAACTCGCGTTTTAAGGTACACGCACATGTCTAACAGATTCATAGCTACCTTCATCCATTCCATATTTATTTTCTCGATGCTTGCGTCATGCTCGCAACCAGATATAGAAGAGGTCAAGGTCGATGAGGAATCACTTCAATACTCGGTCGAAACGGGGCAAGCCGGAACGCAGAAGAGTGACCTTTTTGTTTTCGTTGGCGAAAAGATTGAAATTGCAGAATTTATTCCGCCCAAAAATGAGATGTGGTTTGATTCAGCCTTCGATGCGAAATACAAGATCATTGAAAATGTTTACGGCGAGTTCGATGGCGGAATCATTGAATTTAGAGTTTTCGACCATTACGGTTTTCCGCCGTTCGGCAAGTACAAACACGCCTTACTCTTTGTTTCAATGGAGAAAGGAAAGCTATATCACGAAAAATATGTATTTTATGACGTATACAAAACGTCGGACGGAAGATGGGCAAGTTGCGGCGACCCATATCTTCATGCCGGTGAATATCATCGGAAGCCGTTTACGCCAAAGCAACTCGACTTCCCTTCGCCGATCATTATTGATCGGCCGGATCTAACCGATAGGGAGTTTCAAAAGATATATTTTTCACCTTATTTCGAGGTCGACGGGAAAAAAGCTAATTGCAAAATGGGTGCCTACGTCGACGAACTTTTTATTATCGAACGCAACGGCGTACTAAAAGCCCGTGGCCTATTTTGATGAAGCTTTTTTCGACGATTATTTCCCATAACTCACCCGCCAGATCTTCCTTCCGCCATCATCTGTGATCAGCAGCGAGCCGTCCGCATTAACTAGCAATCCGACGGGGCGTCCCCAGACTTCGTTCGAATTCTCATCAGGCAGCCAGCCTGAGACAAATTCTTCATACGAATTCCCTTCGAGCTTTCCCTTATCGTCATATTTTATGCGGACGACCGTATAGCCCGAGAGTTTCGCCCGATTCCACGACCCGTGGAACGCGACGAAAGCGTCGCCCTGATATTCTTTGGGAAACATCTTGCCGGTGTAAAACTGAATTCCGAGCGAGGCGACGTGTGATTGGAAAATAACATCCGGAACGATCGCTTTTTTGACAAGTTCCGGATTTTCGCCTTTACGTCGCGGGTCTTCGTTTTGGCCGAGATACGAATACGGCCAGCCGTAAAAGCCGCCTTCTTTGACCGAGGTCGCGTAATCGGGGACCAGATCGTCGCCGAGACCGTCGCGTTCGTTGACGGCGGTCCAGAGCTCGCCGGTTTTCGGATTCCAGGATAATCCGATTGGGTTTCTGAGGCCGCTGGCGTAAATGCGATGGTTTTTGCCATCCGGATCATAGACCGAGATCGCGGCTCGTTTAGGGTCGGCCTCGACATCGACATTTGATGCGGAACCGATGGAAACGAACATTTTCTTGCCGTCCGGCGAGAAGAGGATATTTCGCGTCCAGTGCTGGTTATATCCGCCCGCCGTCAGCTCAACTATTCTTTCGGGTGCTCCCTCGGCCGCCGTCTGGCCGCTTTTATATTTGAAACGGACGACCGAGTCCGTATTTGCCACATAAAACCAGCCTTGGTGAAACGCCATCCCAAACGGCTGTGCCAGCTTGTCCGAGAATACGAATCGCTGATCGGCCTTTCCGTCCTTGTTGGTGTCGCGTAAAACGACGATCGAGTTCGCCCGCGAATCCGCGACAAAAACATCTCCATTCTGAGCCAACGCCATCCACCGCGGGTATGTAAATCCGCCCTCGGCAAAAACATTGACCTTGAAGCCTTTCGGTACGCTCAATTTTGCATTCGCGGGCTGTGGAATGACCTTTGAACTTCGCCTCGCACTTTCGGTGTGAAACGGTGCCGGCAGTTTCGCCGGGTCGTAGCTCATTACGTTCGCCTTTTCGAAATGTACGATCTGCGGCATCTCGGCTGTGGCCGCAGGCGGCGGTGTTGGCGTCGCCCCTTGACATGCGGCAGCGACGGTCGCGGCCAAAGAAATAAATAGAGCGGCAAATGGATGTTTGATATAATTTGTATTCATTTTAACCAAATCGGAATGTCGGAAATTTTGTCGATCATTCAAAAGGATAAACGCCCAGCGGGTGAAAGTACAACCGGCCTCGGTCAGCGCGGCGAATCTATTGCCGCTAAATTCCTGATCCGTTCGGGTTACCGGATCGTCATGACCAATTTCAAGGTGCCGGTCGGACGCAACCGGAAAGGGGTCCAAGTGTCCGGCGAGATCGACATTATCGCCCTTGACGGTGAAACACTATGTTTTATCGAGGTGAAAACGAGACGCTCAGATGAGTACACACCGGTCATCACAGCCGTTGACGCACGAAAACAGCGGCAGATCATCAGAACGGCCAAGATCTACCGTCGAATATTCGGAATTCGAGATATAGAACACCGTTACGACGTCGTGACGGTTCTAATGCCAAAACATGCCCGGCATCAAGTAGAGCTCTCAAAAGGATTTTGGAGCGAATCTAAATTTCGTAAACGGACATGGCACAACCCGACCTGGAATGAACTGTTATGAACAAAATTATGGCAGCCAACGTACCTAATAAAAGTTAACAAACAAAAAATATTATGAAAATCCATCTGATACTATCGGCGATAATGTTTCTATTCACTATTTCGACAGCCTCGTTGGCTCAACAGCCGGGGCTTATAGACCGCCAGATACTTTTTGGCAATCCTGAATATGCCGGCGCCCAAATCTCGCCCGATGGCAAATTTATCTCGTTCATAAAACCCTATAAGGACACAATGAATATTTGGGTCAAAGGTTTTAATGAGCCTTTTAACGCCGCCCGGCCAATGACCGCCGACATTGCTCGGCCCGTTCGCAATTATTTCTGGTCTCGCGACGGCAAATATATTCTATTTGTGCAGGATAATGCCGGAGACGAAAATTTTAATGTCTATGCCGTTAATCCGGCGGACAAGCCTTCGGCTGGTTCTGATGTTCCGGCGGCAAGAAACCTTACGGAGGCAAAAGGCGTGCGAGCGATCATTCAGGCAGTTCCAAAATCCGATCCCGACGCGATATACGTCGGCATTAACGAACGCGACAAAGCCTGGCACGATCTCTTCAAGGTAAAGATCTCCACCGGCGAAAGGACACTCATCAACGAAAACAAAGACCGCTATCAGGGAATGATCTTTGATAACACGGACAAGATGCGGCTCGCTTTACGGACCCCTGAGAATGGCGACACCGAGATCCTGCGTTTTAATGCGGATGGTTCGACGACAAAGATCTTATCGTGCAATCTGTTCGAGACCTGCACCCCGATCAGGTTTCACAAAGATAACAAACGCGTCTATATCGAGAACAACAAGGGAAACCTTGACCTGTCCGAACTAAGCCTTCTCGATGTCGAATCCGGAAAGCTCGAAAAGATCGAAGGCGACCCGCTTAACAAAGTCGATTTTGCTGCCGCAGATTTTTCGGATGTTACGAACGAGATCATCGCCACCGCCTATGTAGACAGCCGCACTCGGATCTACTGGAAGGACAAAACCTACGAAAAAGATTACAACACGATCAAAAAGAAAGTCGGCGACCGTGAGATCAGCATGCAGTCAAGCACTGCCGACGAGACAAAATTTATCGTCTCGACGTTTAGCGATGTCGATCCGGGAACGGTTTGGCTCTACGACCGTAAATCCGGCGACCTCTCGAAGCTCTACGAAGTGCGTGAAAAGCTCGACCGCAAAGCTCTCGCACCAATGACCGCGATCACATACAAATCTTCCGACGGCCTCGAGATCCCTGCATATCTGACGCTGCCAAAAGGCGTCGCGGCAAAGAATCTGCCGCTCGTTGTATTTCCGCACGGCGGACCGTGGGCACGCGATTCCTGGGGATATAATACCTTTGCCCAATTGCTTGCCAATCGCGGTTATGCGGTTCTCAGTCCTAACTTTCGCGGTTCGACCGGATACGGCAAGAAATTCCTGAACGCCGGCAACAACGAATGGGGCCAGAAGATGCAGGACGACCTGACATGGGGAGTTAAACATCTGATCTCCGAGGGCATCGTCGATTCAAAACGTGTAGGGATCATGGGCGGCAGCTACGGCGGCTACGCGACGCTTGCGGGCGTGACGTTTACGCCGGATATGTATGCCGCGGCGGTGGCGATCGTCGCTCCATCAAATCTACAGACCTTGCTCGAATCCATTCCGCCGTATTGGGAAGCCGGACGCATCATCTTTTACAAACGAATGGGCGACCCGAACACTCCCGAGGGCCTCGCGCAGTTAAAGCGTCAGTCGCCGCTGTATTCGGCGGACAAGATTAAAACGCCGCTGATGGTCGTACAGGGAGCAAACGATCCGCGGGTAAACAAACGCGAATCTGACCAGATCGTCATCGCTCTGCGCGAACGCAAATACCCTGTCGAGTATCTGGTCGCTCCTGACGAAGGCCACGGTTTTGCACGTCCGGTAAATAATCTAGCGATGATCGCGACCTCTGAGAAGTTTCTGGCGAAATATCTCGGCGGACGCTATCAGGAATCGATGAGTCCAGACGTCGCAAAACGTCTTGGCGAGATCACAGTCGACCCGAAATCTGTAGTTCTCTCAAAACCGGTCGATATGAACGCGGCACCTGAAAACAATCTGTCAGGAAAATGGTTGATGGTTGCCGATGCCCAGGGACAGCAAATAGAGATAATGGTTGAAGTTCTTCAAACGGGCGCCGAGTTTGCGGGCAGCACGTCGTCCATGATCGGCAACGGCACGATCCAGGGCGGCAAGGTCAGCGGCAAGAACTTTAAGGCGACCATGAAGGCCGATATACAAGGCCAACCCGTCGATTTTGCAATGGACGGGACAGTCGACGGCGACAAGATGACGGGAACATTCTCAAATCCAGCGATGGGTTCGATTCCCTTTCGAGCGGTGAAAAATAAATAACCCGGATGCCGCATAGGTGCCAAGTTAAGACTCTAAATAGTTGAAAAAAAGCAACTTCGCGGCATTTGATCGTCATTTGGATTGGTTAATTTTACATTATTATGAATTGCCTCCACTTTTAAGTGGAGGTTTTTAGGAAGCAAGAGTTGGGCTTTAGCCAAATCGATAAAAGAGGATTTCCAATGGCTTGAGCCGAAAAAACGCTCGAAACAAAAGAGATTTGGGCTAAAGCCAATCGGAAAGATTCACTTTCGTAGGATTTTGGCTAAAGCCGCTCTTCTCAAGCGTCAACTAATCCTCCGGCTACAGGCGGGGGCAATTGATTGAAGCCGAGTTTTGACACAGGCTCTGAACGAAGTGGCTATGTGCCCGCGCGAAGACGCAGGAAAAGATAGAAGTAAAAATCCTTTTCGATTTTCTAACGCGTAATCCCGGATAAAAAGGGCTGGTCAACTTTTAGAGTGCTTTTTAGAAACTAGTCTATCAGATAACATGGTGTTAATTTGCTTAGTTTTTTTCCCGTGATTTCGGATCACATTCGTGCATTCGTAGCCCAAAATAGCCACGAATGCACGAATTTCACAACAGGAGAGGGCGGACGCCGCTTACCGCTTGCTACGCGGTTGTTTAGCATCGGTCAAAACAACAAAGTCACCCAGATCCAGATGTTTGGCCGGGTCAAAGGTGTTAAAGTCTTCCTCGTATCTGATCGTCACAACCAACACTTTCGTCTTTGAGCGGTAGCGCAAAAGATGTTCCACCGTTCCCAGCCGGCTCTCCGTATGAAAGCCGCCATTCAAATGGACGACGAGCGGATTCTTGCTGTCTTTGATAAATTTCGCGACAGAGTGTGCCATCGTTGCGTCCCAAAGCGATTGCGAAGACAAAATTCTATCGATCCCCATCTGAGCCTCCGGGCTTGGTCCCATCAACGCTTTGAATTTTTTTGCATAAGTGTCCGAAGGCTGGCCGTAGGGTAAGGGTGCGATCCATTTTTTGGCGTCTTTCGAAAGACGAGCGAGAACATCCCTTCCATTTCGCGAGACCATATTGACATACCGTCGCGGTGCGTTGGCCGCGATCACGGGCAGCCCTTTTTCTTTCGCGAGTTCAACCAGGGGGCGATAGTCGGTCTTGTAGTTTCCCCATGCCCGCGAGCTCGCGATGAATTGAGACTCGGAGATGAGGCCGCTTAAATATTCATTCAGTACAATTTGAACATCCCGTTCAAACATCTCGAGCGACAAAGCCAGCTTCCGCTCTGAGCCAAATTGGTTCACGGCACTCTGAAATAGTTCCATTTGAACCGCGTGGCCCACAGCGTCGTCATGAAGTTCGCCCAGAAAAACGGCTTCACTCTCACCCATTGCCCTTACGATCTGGCCGATCGTCGCCGGGTTGCCTTTAGCGTCAAACAGGCGAATTTGTTGCGCCGAAAACGGTACTTGGGCGTATATTGGCACAAATAAACAAGCAGCAAATAGGAGGGCGAGAAAAGTTTTAATCATATAGCTCATAAGTTTACACGAATCGGTCAAATCAAAAAAAGGCCGCCGTGGCCGACAGCCTCCTCTGCTGGTTTGGGAAAGGGTTTATTCAATTCGGAAAAGATCCATCTCGCGGAGTTTTCCGGTCAGGTCAAGCAGTTCGGACGTGAACCGATATCGTCGCGGGTAAGCCGACATCGTAGCGACTTTATTAATCACCTCGGTGCCAACTGGGTAATATCCAAATGAGAAAGTGGCTCCGTTTCGGTTTTGGCGATGAGCTTTTGAAGGGGGGACTGCAGCGTATCGGGCACTTCTGCCATTCGGTGTCACGACAGAGCCTGAAAGGTTGATCCGCGGTCTCAGGGTCGGGATCCGACCGCCACGAGTGGTCGCCTTCAGCTCAATGCCCCTTGTATCCGAGATGCTAACTTTCGAGAATGTGATCGCCGTTT
Organism: Pyrinomonadaceae bacterium; assembly: GCA_041748715.1. Taxonomy (GTDB): domain Bacteria; phylum Acidobacteriota; class Blastocatellia; order Pyrinomonadales; family Pyrinomonadaceae; genus OLB17. The sequence continues at coordinate 7,928 of JBGTCS010000025.1, forward strand.
CACTGGACGACGCCTCCGATGAAATGTCAAAGGAAACCACCGCGATCGATCGTTTTCCCTTTGCAAACTCCACGGCCGAATCGACCAGGATAGTGACCCGCCCCTTTTCAGCTGTATTGACCGTTAAACGAGCTCCCGAAGCAGCACCGCCGCCGGGCGTAATTTGAGGATTTGAGAGTCTTGTCGCGTCATAGTCGAGCGTAAAGCTTGAAGCCGATTCGTCGCCCTGTGCATCGAGTTCGACCTCGGCCACAACTCGGCGGCCATTCACCGAGATCACCGGCCGGAGGCTCATCGTTCTTAAACCATTCACTATCGACATCGGATATCCGTCGGCCGCCCTCTGTAAGTCGCTAATCGCCGTCGGTGACACCGGACCACCGGTCGGGCGGACGGGATCGAGACCGGCAACATAACGCCGAGCCTGGGCGATATCGGCCGCATCGATCACTCCGTCGCCAAGAGTGGTCGCGGGTGCCGAGTCGGCACGTTGAAATTCGCTCGTTCCGGGCTCCGGCGTCAGTGTACCAACCACTATCCGACGAAGCAGCGGTAGATCGTTCGCCAGCAACACCCCGTCGCCGGTATTGCGGGTCGCCATGTCGCTCTCAAATCCTGAAGGAGCTGGGGTTGGCGTTGCGGATGCATTAAAGGCGGCGAGAGCATCCACCCTGCCGTAACCAAATGAATTATTCGGTATCTGTGTCGAAGCAATTCCGCCGCAGGACTGAGCACTAAGCGAGACATCCGGGTTCGCGGTATTTTGAAGAAGCTCTTTTGTCGCTGCAATGTCGCGAACGAGTGCCGGCCTGGCCGACCATAGCAAAGCGATCACGCCGGAAACGTGGGGTCCGGCCATCGACGTGCCAGACAGATTCGTATAGCCCGAGTCGCTATTGCCGACGATCGACCGAACATTTACACCCGGTGCCGAGATATTTGGTTTTAGAATATTTGGAGTGTAGTAGGTGCTGGGTCCCCGGCTGCTAAAACTTGCGAGCGCGTTGGTGATACTGATTGCACCAGTCGAAAATGACTCGTTATATATCGCCGGCGGTGATGAGACGGACGAACAGTTTGGGCCCGAATTGCCCGCTGACACCTCGACAAAAATACCGGCCGCCTGTGTATTCTGAATAATCGTCTCAAGCTCTGCTCCGGTCGTACACCCTTCGCTCGGAGGACATGACCAAGAGTTATTCAGAACATGAGGCCGAAGTGTCGGATTTGGATTGTTGCCAGCCAAATCGGTTGGCGCGATCATAAATTGAAAACATTCCGTATACGTGGCGGGCGTTCCAGCCCCGACATTCATATTCCGGCATCCGATCCATTTAGCACCCGGCGCGACACCGATCTGATTACCCGCTCCGTCGTCGCCGACCATCGTACCGACGGTATGCGAACCGTGTCCATGATCATCACATGGCTCTTTAATATCGGGCCCGCAGATGCCGCCGCCTGTATGAACGGCATCATGCCAGTTGTAATTATGATCCGCGGTCACGCCGTTCCAACCTCGGTATTTCGACTTGATAGCATCATGGGTCCAGCGGACACCAGTATCCAGGTCCCCGATGACAATGCCAGTCCCAATAAACCCTAATGCCCAAACACCGGGAGCGTTAACGTTTGCAACCCCCCATTCGACAGCCTCAGGGACGGCGGAATTGTTTAATTCGATACCAAATTTCGCTATCTGTTCGTCCTCGATCCAGCGGGCCGGCCTATTAGAATCTATCCGGGCGACATCGAGCCTTTCAGCAATTTGAAAGAGTAATGTGCGGTCTACGTCGGCCGTCAGCATATTCGCCGCCCAAAACGGCTTAAATGAAACGCCGCGGGCCGTGAGAAACGCTCGAAGGTCTGATTGTGTTCGTGCGGCATGCTCCGTCAAGGTCTTATAAACAAACCAGCCACGCCGGTCCACGTCTTTTATTGTGTAGGCAGCTCTGACATCAGCCTGGTCACGAAGCAAGACAACTACCGAAGTCTTTTCTCCATTCTGAACTTCATTTAGGAGAGAAGGCGATATTTTGCGTTCAGTCGTCACCTGAGAGATCGCATTTGACGCCTGCGGGACTAGCGGATCTCTAAAAACCGTATCGACAAAATCGTCGCCGGCATAACTAACGGGGGAAAATCCGCCCGCAAACAGACCTAAAGCCGACATTACGAGGCAAAGTAAAAAGATACGCGATTTAAGAAACAAAAAAACCATCATTCAAACTTTACCCCTTATAGCCAACGATCAGAGAGCCACCATCGTCATGGTAAAAGTCTAATATGTAAGGCCTGAGCGGTCAATGCGTTATAAAACCAAATTACGCATTAGGACTTTCGCCCGCGAATTACGCGAAAAGGCGCGAAAAAGAAACCAGCTTCGCATAATTCACTTAGCACAAATTCAGAAGAATTTCTTCTATTCGCGTTTATCCCAAATTACGCATTAGGAATTTTGCCCGCGAATTACGCGAAAAGACGCGAAAAAGAAACCGGCTTTGCATAATTCACTTAGCAAAACTTCAGAAGAATTTCTTTTATTCGGGTTTATTCGTGTAATTCGCTGGCAAAAAGTTTCTATCGCCTAATCTGGGTTTATTCGTGTAATTCGTGGGCAAAAAGTTTCTATCGCCTAAACTGGGTTAAAGTCAAATTTGGACACCCTCTCACCGAGATTCACTGGATCTACACGCACAAAAGCAAGACAAAAAAAGGCGACCCGAAGGCCGCCTTTTTGGTTTAAGCGATGGTTAAGAGGTTAGTCCTGACCAACAAAATCGACATCAGACAGACTGTCGCTGACAGTTATCACGCGGCTGGCAAAGCGGTATCGTTTTGACGATACACCCATGACATAGTTGCCGCCTGCTTCTACATCATTAAACGTGTAGACACCAAACGAGCTGGTCGTAGCCGTTCGACGAACGCCTTCA
>JBGTCS010000026.1:0-22698 GCA_041748715.1 Pyrinomonadaceae bacterium
CACCGGATGGATTAGGTCTACGAAACGCGACAGTTGTCCTCACAGATTCTCAAGGCGTTCGACAGGTTGCGACAACCAGTTCATTTGGTTATTACACGTTCAACGGTGTCCGCCCGGGTGAAACCTATGTCGCCGGCGTCAGCTCAAAAAGATATCGCTTCGCGGCACGAAATCTAACAGTCAACGACAACCTTTCAAATATTGATTTTGTTGGGCTCGAATAATGCCGATTCGATAACCAAAGTTGATCCACAACGCGGTTTGGATCGCGTTCCGAGGTCGCTGAATTAGGCGGCCTCTTTTTATTTTTACCGGCAGGCAGTTTAGTTGTGCGAGGCAACTATTAACCTCTCGCTCGTATCAATCCTTATTAGCGGCGATTTCCCGTCCCCTCCGACATCAGCCGTTAATTTAACGAAATTGATTTATGAGTCAGTTTATTTGCGGGTAGAAATGAGATTTATTCGACTTTATTGCCGTTTACTGTCTCTGAATGTATATAATTAGATCGGCGCAAAAATAACAATGTTTATCGAAAGGGAGAATTGGATGAAGTTCGAGAAGTTTGTAGAAATGGACAATTCAACGGGTTTTATAAAAAGACGGCTATATTCAGCGGTATTTGTTTCAATGGCTTTGGCAGCGATGCTATTGGCGGCGACATTTTCGCCAACTAGCAGCTCAAAGCCTCGTTATACGGGCCCATTGCAGGGCTCGGAGCCGGTATTAACGGGACAGGCAGCCGTCGGACAATTAAAGCAAAACGGAACGTTTGATTCTCTAAACGACGCATTAATCGTAGCCCGATATAGTGCGGCCGCCGAAAATTCTGGGGCTTTCGCTCGCAATGAGTCGAACGATTTGGATCTGAATTTCTCAGACACAGGCCTCGTGATGAACTCAACGCTGCCGGGCGGAAAATGGAGTTCTGACTGGCGCCTGACAAGCGTTGGGTACGGCGACCGGCAAATCGAGGCTGCAAACGGTGAGCTAAAAACGCTTGGGAATCGGATCGAACTTGTCCGCAGCAGAGAGGGAGTGACCGAGTGGTTCGAGAATCGGCCAAATGGGGTCGAACACGGATTCACATTGGATGCACGCCTGCGATCGGAACCGGAGGCCGGTGCCTTGCGGCTCGTGATGTCCCTAGATGGTGATTTGAGTGCAAAAGCCGACGCCGATGGGCAGGGTTTGACACTACTCAACGAAAGTAACGAGCTTTCACTTCGATACGAAGGTCTCAAAGTGTGGGATTCACAGGGTGATGTATTGACTGCTCGAATGCAGACCACTGGACGAGAAATTTGGTTCGACATCGATGACAATAACGCAATCTATCCGATCACGATCGATCCGACGTTTATCCAGCCGCAAAAGGTTTTGGCTCCCAGCGGCGTCGCGGGCGAAGAGTTTGGCGGGGCGGTCGCGATCTCAGGCAACACAGCGATAGTCGGAGCGAATGCCGAAGCCTCTAACGGCAACGGTTTCGGCTCGGCCTACGTTTTTATCCGTAACGGAACGACCTGGACATTCCAACAAAAATTGACCGCGAGTGACGCTTCGGCATTTGATGCATTTGGTTCTTCGGTCGCTATTGACGGCAATACGGTCGTCGTCGGTGCGTTCGCGGATTCTACCGGAGCTGTAACTAATCACGGCTCAGCTTATGTATTTGTCCGCAATGGGACAATCTGGACACAACAGCAAAAATTAACAGCCAGCGACTCCGCCGCGTTCGACGTTTTTGGCCGAACGGTAGCAATCGCGGGTGATACAGTCGCGGTCGGCTCACCAAGCAGCAATATTGGCCAAAACAGTGATCAGGGTGCTGCCTACATTTTTGCCCGCAGCGGTTCGACGTGGTCACAGCAGCAAAAGCTCACCGCGAATGACGGCGCGGCTCTCGATTACTTTGGTGACAGCGTAGCCATTTCGGGCTCGACCGTCATCGTCGGTGCAACCGAAGACACCACCGGTTCCAACGTCCAACAGGGATCGGCCTATATCTTTGTTCGAACCGAAATGACCTGGAATCAGCAGCAAAAACTGACGGCAAATGATGGGGCGATCTATGATTTCTTTGGTTTTAGTGTAGCGATCTCAGGCGATTCGGCGGTTGTTGGAACTCTCCAGAACGTCGGGGCCAATTTTCAGCAGGGATCTGCGTATGTATTTGTCCGCAACGGTGCGACATGGACGCAGCAGCAAAAACTCCTCGCAAGTGACGGAGCAAGTAACGATTCGTTTGGCAATAGTGTCGCGATAGCGGGGAACACGATCGCGGTCGGAGCCTCAGGTGATACGATCGGTGCCAATTCTAAGCAGGGCTCCGCATATATTTTTGCCCGAAGCGGGACAGCCTGGACCGAGCAGCAAAAATTAGTCGCCTCTGACGGGGCCGCCAACGATTCGTTTGGTGCAAGTGTTGCGGTTTCCAGCGATACGGTGATCGCAGGAGCACTGGACGACATGGTTGGTGCCAATCAATTTCAGGGTTCAGCTTATTTTTACACGGCCGGAGTAACGGTTTCCGGAAAAGTGACGACCCCGAGCGGACTCGGTCTGCGAAATGCTACTGTCGTCATGACGGATTCCGCGGGAGTTAGACGGACAGCCACGACCAGCTCGTTTGGATTGTATTCATTTGAAAATGTCCTGACGGGCGAAAATTACGTGTTGGGTGTGTCGTCAAAACGATATCGATTTGCAGCTAAATCCCTTTTGATAACGACTGATCTGGCGAATATCGATTTTGTTGGATTGGAATAACAATGCAACACACGAATAAAAATGAGGCTGTCGATCGCGACGGCCTCGTTTTTTTGGCACCAATAATACGGCGTTTTAAAACCTCAGTTTAATATCCAACCCGCAAATTCGGCCCAAGTCTCGGTTCGGGCGATTAACATTCGAACCGGCCCCGATACAACAATTTTCTGTCATAACGACGCCGATCACATTCTTGATTTAGTGCCATTTGACCTCTTTTGAAAAAGTATTTCGCCGGTGATTTTTACGTCAAAACCGTGAAGCCAAAACCTTAAATATTTTTGCAGATTCTCATAATTAGGATGGACGCACACCGCTGGAAACGGGGACGTTTCTCAGATAACCCTGCAAAATAAAAAGCTTAATTATCATTCGCGAGTCGCTGCGTTGGAATTTGTCTGAGAGAACGCTCATCCGCTCAAAATCAGCCGTTGCCAGAAGCTGCATTTGTTGGATATATCGAAAAGCGAGCAGACCGCCACCGATATTGCCGTTTACCCTCATGATAAGTTCCCCTTTTTTAAAGGATCGATCACGTTTGTTATATTTACTCAAAACGGCGGCCGCTTGAATAATCTCATTAAATTGGTAAATGACGGGCTCAAACAATTGAAACGCGGTATCCGGTTCAACAACCGCATAGCCTTTCACAACCTCCATCAGGTCAGCCAGCTCGTCTTCATCGTCCGGAAAAGGGTTCGTCTGCTGCTTTGCCTCCAACATCAAGCCGGCGGCGTTCTCACGATTGATTTCGCCGCCTTTTCTATGAAACTGAAAAGCCAAAGCCGCCAAACGCTGAAGCCGTATCCTTTTATCGGTGATAGCGTTGATAGCGCCCCGAGCCTCGTCGAGTTTGTCCGTGGCTGTTAATCGGCTGATACGCACCGATTCGTATTGTTCCGCTACCGTCGAGCGAATCTTTGGATCGGTAATTTGTGAAATCAACTTTTTCGCCCTTGCGTCGTCGGTAATTTGTCCCACGCGAGCCGAAAGAGCTTGGTAAGCCACAGCTTTATCCCTTTCATTCGACAATTTTGCGGCCATCGCTATTATTTCTTCAGGCGGGGTGTTTTGGTCGTAATAACGTGCCGGGCCTTGAGTGTTATTGCTGGCAGAATTGTTTTTTCTGTTTTGCAAATCTCGCTGTTTAAGCAGAGTTAACTTCTCAGGTAAAACCTTTTCAAGTAAAGGTAAAGCTCGCGGCAAAGCCGATGTCATAGACGGTGTCGACACCGCCTGTAGAAATGTGCTGGCCAGTTTATTTGCAATTTCCTTAGTTTGTGTATCGGAATAACTAAAATAAGTAAGCTTTCCGGTAGTGGTTGGGATCGGCCTCGATGCAAACTGTAGAATACTGACGACAGCGTTCAAATCACTGGCATTTTTTGTTAGATCCGTTCCAACGATCTTTCTTATCACATCAATTGAGAGTTCGAAGGCCTTTTTTTCGTCTTTAAGATAGACCGTATTTAAGAGAGATGTTATCGACGGAGAAATACTTTTCGCGAGACTCTCTTTTATTGTTTTGATTGCCTTTTCAGAATCTGAAAGAGCCGACATGGTAATAAACCGCTGCTCAAGAGCGATTTCCTGATCGACTCGCTGGCGGTCAAAGTTGCCGGCACCATTAGATTCGCCAATGCGAGTGCCCACACCCGAACCCAACCCCGAACCAGATCCCAATCCCGCGCTTTGATTCGTAACGGGCGCTTTCGTCATTGCCTCAACAAGTGAAGCAGATCGCGTCGGAGCGAGAAATTCCAACGCAAGCTCCGGATCGCGGTTACCAACCAACGACAATATCTCAACCCGCGGATCATTTGGATCTGAAAACTCCATATTAGACGATACCGGGCCGTCGCGTTTCTCACGCTCATAATCCTCGTTGTGGCGGATGATCTCGGTCGCCGAATAGCGGAAAAGTTCGCGGGATCGATTGATGTCATATCGCCAATAAAGATCACCGATTAAAGCCAAAACCACGGCCCTATTTCCCGACAGACGGAGCGAGGCAGCCTCATTGACTGATGCATCAAGCATCTCGATCACTCGTTCGTCGATCTCTTTCTTTTTCTTCGCAGCCGCGATCTGAGCGTCCGTTTGTGGAATCTGCGCCACCGAAACCGAGGGCGAAAACAAAAGTGCAATTAAAACCGTCACTGCAATGAGATTTTGAAAACTCATATTATATCTCCCTAAAAGGTGTGCAAATTGCGGCAACAACGTCAAAAAATAATATTAACCCCACCGGTTGCGTTTGATCTGTTCTGGTTTTTTCCATCGCTCAGTGTCCCCTGTAGGGTCCAAAGTTTGACCATTGTCCGCGAGTCGGTTCGATGGAGTTTATCGGCAAGCATGCTCATTCGTTCGAAATCGGCTTTACCCAGTTGCTGGATCTCAAACTCAAATCTAAAAAGGGGCATATTCCGCGAATTGCCCTGGCCCTTAAAACTAAGTTCGCCGTGCACAAAACCCGAATTACGCGTGTTGTATTTGGCAATCACGGCGCTGGCATGAATATAGTTGTTGATCTGTTCGATCACACGCTCAAACATCCCGAAAGCGATGTCCGGTTCGACGATGGTGTAGCCTTTAACAACTTCCATAAAATCGGCCAAATCCTCAGAGCTTTCCGCAAATTCATTGGTTAATGCCCTCGCATCTTTCATCAGCGATTTTGAATTATCAATATCCTTTTCGCCGCCTTTCTGGTAAAAGTCAGTTGCCAAGGAAACTAATCTTTGTATCTGAGTTCCCTTTTTTGTAAGGTTGCCAATTAGATTCCTGGCTTCGTCTAGTTTTCCGGCACTTGCCGTTCGACCAATTCTGGCCGCCTCGAATTGTTCCAGAGCTGTCGTCCGAGTTTTTTGGTCCGATATCTGATCTATAAGCTTTTTGGCTCTCGCCTCGTCCTCGATCTGCCCGATCTTTGCAATCAATGACTGGTTTGCCAATATTTTTTCAACTTCGTTCAGCTTCGGCAGCTGAGCAATAATATCTTCGGGCGTCGAATTTGGGTTAAAAAGTTTCATCTGATCCTGCATCCTTTGAAACTCAGAGGGCATATTCGCACTGATTTCAGTCTGTCTCTGTTTGAGGAGTAGAACTTTGTCAGGAACAAATTTTTCCAACATCGGCATCGCCTGATTTAGCATCATCGCCGTAGCCATCGTTTTTGAAGGCTGTAGCAAAGCGTTAGCGACCTTGTTTGCAAGATCCTTGACCTGCGTATCGGAAAAAGAAAACTCTTTATCTTTGGTTTGGGTGCTCGCCGGCGGCGGTTTAAATGCAAATTGCAGGAAGTTGATCGCGGCACTCATATTCTCGTCGTTTTTAGCCAGATCCGAATCAACCAATTTCTTAATGACCTCGCCTGCAAGTTCAGCAGCCATTTTTTCATCTTTCTTATTCAGCTTTTGCAATAGCGGCAGCACGTTTGTGGAAACCCCCTTGGAAAGGCTGTCTTTGATTAACTTAATGGCTTTTTCGGGATTTTCGTCGGCGACCAGCATAGCAAACTGTTGTTCGAGAGCCAGTTCCTGGCTAACCCTTTGCCGGTCGAAATCGAAACTAAACATACCGCCACCGCTAGACTTAGCGTTTGGCTGCGATGCCCTTAATATTGCGTCTGCCAATTTCGTCGGCCGTGTCATCAGAAGCAGCTCCAGTGCTAATTCAGCGTCACGTTTTGCGACCAGAAGCAAAATCTCATTGCGAGCCTCGGCACCAGACCCAAAAACGTCGGAAAAAGCATCGGCAATTTCGCGCTTTTCTTTTTCTTTTTCGTTTTCTTGATTGTAGGCGATTATCTCAAAACCAGCTTTGCGAAAAAGCTCTCTTGATCGTTTCGCGTCAAACTTCCAATATAGATCACCCGAAATCCCGTAAACAAGAGCTCGATTTTGCGGAAGGAGCAGACCGTCGCCTTCGTTTATAGTCTGATCGAGCATTTGCACTACTCGTTCATCGATCTCTTTTTTCTTTTTATCTTTTTCAGAATCGGTTTCGCTTGGCTGGGTTTGGCCAAACGCGAACATACAAATAAACAAAATTGACGATGCACAAGCGGCGAGGTTTTGAAGTCTCATGGGCGGCCTCCTTTATATGGGGAAAATTTAACGACGCATGCAATATATCACAGAAACCCTATTGCCGAACGGAGAAATATTGGGCCACAATTTTCACTATTCGCCCACTAGCCAAATGCTCGATCCGGCCTGATATGTCTTTCTCGTTGATGCAAACGATCATGTGAGCGAAAATTGGAGTAATCCATTGATTCACTGGTCCCGACACCAAAATGGTTAAAAAGGATTTCAATGAGCTCGGCGACCAAACGCATTCTCATTTTTAACACCTAAAAAGAATAGCGTTTAACCAAGGTTTAGTATCCAAAACTTGACAGGTCTAACCCCGGAATCGTATATTCGGAGTTTCGGTTTCGCCCGAATCAGCGCGTAAAGCTTTGTTATTGAACGTAAGATTAATAGCCAAATTGGCCAATTTCAGATAAGCCGTCCTAGCTCAGTTGGTAGAGCATTCGATTCGTAATCGAAAGGTCGTCGGTTCGACTCCGATGGACGGCTCCATTATTTTATGAAGGCATCTCGCGGATGCCTTTTTTACTGCCACCGAGCTAAGTTCAACGCACGTCGGGCGCCCGTTTTTATTCCCCACTTTGCTGGAGCAGTTTGGCGACTAGGCCGGTCCAGCCGGTTTGGTGGCTGGCGCCGACGCCGGAGCCGTCGTCGCCGTGGAAATATTCGTAAAATAGAATGTGATCGTGGAAATTAGGATCGGATTGGAATTTTTCCGAATCGCCAAAGACGGGCCGTTTTCCTTTGTCATCTTTTAGGAATATATGCGAGAGACGGCGCGACAATTCCTTGGAAACATCCCAGAGATTCATCATTTCACCCGAACCAGTCGGGCACTCAACCTTGAAATCATCGCCGTAATAATGGTGAAATTTTTGCAGCGACTCGATCAAAAGGTAGTTGACCGGAAACCAAATGGGCCCGCGCCAATTTGAATTGCCGCCAAAAAGTCCGCTCGACGATTCGGCCGGTTCATAATCGACCCGATGTTCCCGGCCGTCAACTTCGAGGATATACGGGTGATCTTTGTGAAATCTGGAGAGCGCCCGGATGCCGTGCGGCGAGAGGAATTCACTTTCGTCGAGCATATATTTGAGAACGCTCTCGAGGCGTTTGCGAAAAGCTATAGCAAGCAAACGACGGTCACCGATACCTGGCACGCGGGCGCAATTGATGTGGTTTGTCAGATCGGGACGGTTGTCGATAAACCATTGCATGCGGCGTTTAAAATCTGGGAGTTTATCGAGCATCTCCGACTCGATCGTCGCGACCGCGAAAAGCGGGATCAGACCGACCATCGAACGCACCTTGATCGGCATACTGTAACCTGCATCGTGGAGGTGAAGGACGTCGTAATAAAAGCCATCCCCTTCGTCCCAGAGCGACAAGTCCTCGTCGCCGAGGTTATTCATAGCATCGGCAATATAGACAAAGTGTTCCCAGAATTTGCTCGCCACGTCCTCATAGGCTTCGTCCTCGGTCGATAATTCGAGGGCGATCGACAGCATGTTGAGGCAAAACATCGCCATCCATCTGGTGCCGTCGGACTGGGCCAGCATTCCGCCCGTAGGCAGCGGCTGAGAGCGGTCAAAAACGCCAATGTTGTCGAGGCCCAAAAAGCCGCCCTCAAAAACGTTGTTTCCCTCGGCGTCTTTACGGTTGACCCACCAGGTGAAATTCAAGAGAAGTTTTTGGAATATTCGTTCGAGAAAATGCCGGTCGGCCCGTCCATTCTTCTTTTTATCGATCTGGTAAACGCGCAGAGCGGCCCATGCATGGACCGGCGGATTGACATCTCCGAATGCCCATTCATACGCCGGTATCTGGCCGTTTGGATGCATGTACCACTCGCGGAGCATTAAAATAAGCTGTTCCTTGGCAAATTGCGAATCGATCATCGCAAGCGGAATACAGTGAAATGCCAGATCCCACGCCGCGTACCATGGATATTCCCATTTATCGGGCATCGAGATTACATCTGCATTATAAAGGTGTGTCCAATGGCCGTTTCGTCCCTCGATACGGGAATCGGGCGGTGAAGGCATCGCCGGATCGCCGTCTATCCAGTCTTTGACGACGTAATGATAAAACTGCTTTGACCAGAGCATTCCAGCAAACGCTTGGCGCTGAACGCTTTTTGCATCGTCCGACAGTTCGGCAGGGGCGACACAGTCATAAAACTCGTCTGCCTCGCCGAGGCGCTCCGCAAATATCTTGTCAAAATCACCAAATGGCCCTTTCTTTGCATTGGTCGGCGCGAGATCCTGATCGGTAAATCTCAGACGGAGAGTTATCTCGGATTTGGCCGGCACCGTCACTTTATAGTTTGCTGCGGCTTTTGTTCCGGTAAGTTCCGCATTTACCGCGTCCGATCGGCCGTTTACGACAAATTCGTTTATGCCATCTTTTACAAAAGGCGTCCGGTTTGGAGAATTAAAGAGCCTCTCGTTGTTGGTTTCGTTTTCGGTAAACAGCAATTCCGGTGTGCCGTCGCAGTAAAGACGGCGGGTTCCATAATCGACACATTCGAGGACTAATTCATTAAATTCGCCCATGTTGATCCCGCAACTCGGCGCGGAACCGTCCCAAGTCCATGTATTTCGGAACCAGATCGTGGGCAGGACATTAATTTCGGCGGGCTCGTCGCCGCGATTGGCTACCGTAATTTTGATCAGAATGTCTTCGACATCGGCTTTTGCATATTCGACAAAAACGTCAAAATAACGGTCGTCGTCAAATATGCCGGTATCCATCAGTTCAAACTCGCGTTCGAATTTGGTGCGGTTTCGGTTCTCGGCTATCAGATCTTCATACGGAAAGGCCGCCTGCGGATACTTGTATAGATACTTCATATACGAGTGCGTTGGCGTCGAGTCGAGATAATAATAGAGTTCTTTTACATCTTCGCCATGATTGCCCTCGGGACCGGCGAGCCCAAAAATACGTTCCTTGAGGATCGGATCGCGGCCATTCCACAATGCGAGGGCAAAACAGATTTTTTGATGGCGGTCGCTAATACCCGCGATCCCGTCCTCGTTCCATCGATACGCGCGTGAACGGGCATGGTCATGCGGAAAATATTCCCACGCCGAACCATCCGCCGAATAATCCTCGCGAACAGTACCCCAGGCACGTTCGCTTAGATACGGCCCCCAACGTTTCCAGTGCTGCGTTCTTGCGTTTGAAGCCACAAGCCGTTTTTCCTCAGTTTTCATCGTGGTTCAAGTATACTCCTGAGCACAATACCTGATAAAGAGCGGCAGATCTAGTCGATCACGATATCTGAAAAGTCGATTTTGGCGGTTTGCGGGCAGCGGAATTTCTCCCCGCGTCAGCATTCAACTCGCACGGTGAACGATGCATCCGAATGGCGGCTCACAAAGTTTATAAATCTGTTCGGCGTGAGAAAACGGGATCTGGGCCTTTTAACTGCCGCGGTAGAATTTTAATAGAGCCCAGGGAGCCAGGCGCGCGAGCCACGCGATAGCTGTGAGTTTTAAGGATTTTTGATGGCCGTTTGCCACTCTAAAGGCGATGGCGGCATCGTGATAATTGCCGGTTGATAAAAAAACATTTCCCTGCTCGACGGCGAACGCGGCTTCGAGTTCCTCCAAGCGGGCGGCGATAATTTCGGCCTCATCCTCGGTCAGATCGGTCGTTTGGCGGAACGATTCCAGGACGTCACGCTGGGTTTCTAACCGGGTGAGATCGTCGGCTAGTCGATAGTCCGCATGGGCCCGGTACTTTAATAATTGTTTTTGTTGGTACCCGATGCCGCCGCTTCTTTGCGCTAAACGGAGCCACAGAGCGAAATCAGCAAATGCTTCGGCACTCTCTTGAAACATCCCAACATCGAGCAGTGCCTGACGGCGAACCATTGCTCCGGCTGTCAGAACGTTGCAGCGGCCATTAATCAAACTTTCGAAATTTACTTCGCCTTCCGATGGCGACGACTCCATAAATGTTCGCCGATATGCTGAGTGCATGCCAAACAGAACAGCGTCGCAATAAACCGCAGCGTAGTTGTGGCGCTCGATAAATACGAGCTGGGTGGTTAAAAAATCAGGCTGCCAGAGATGTCCGTTGTCTACAAAAGCAATGAGGTCGCCGCGGGCATTTTCGATCGCGATATTTCGGGCGGCACTGATGCCTGCTCGTCGCTGTTTTATATAAATGATGTTCTCAAAATTAGTTTTTAGCTCACGCTCGAGCTGTTCGGTTCCGGACGAGCCGTCGTTGACGACCAGGATCTCGTGTTCGCGGTACTTTTGACTGATCACAGATTCGAGCGTTTCGCGGACGAGATCGACCGAGTCGTTTACAGCAATTATCACCGAGATTCGCGGACGTGTTTCGAAAACATTACGACCGACGCGTTTGGTGAAATAATTATTTTGAGGATTTTGCTCGGGCATGAATAGATTTATCGTGATTGGCGGATCGGTTCCCAGCGGGCAATAGTTTCGCCGCGAAGAAATTTATAAAACGCTACTGCGGAGGCCAGGTTTGCCAGTACAAAATAGAGGGGCATTGCCAGAACGCTGATCGGTTTACCGGCCCGTTCAAGAATCCATCCGATAAACGCGAAAGCATAAAACACCGCCTGAGCAATAAGCATCAACGAATAAAATATCGACAACCCGGCCAATGAAATGCTTGACGCCAGTATAAGAAAAAGGACTAGTGGCACCGCATAACGCAGCACTTTGTGCGAGATCAGTTCAATTGCAAAAAATCCGGACTTAAAGGGATTGAGCATGTCGCGGTTTCGCCAGAGGTCGGTCAATGTCTGCGAAATGACGCGAACCCGCATACGCAACTCATGTTCGGATCTCTGGTTTGTAGACTCAAAACACACCGCTGCCGGTGCGAAAACGCTGCGAAGACCTTTTCGAAAGATGCTTGTACAAATCAGAAAATCCGAGCAGGCTTCGGGATACATCGGCTCATAGGCCGATTTTCGCACGGCATACAAACAGCCCGAGGCACCGATCAGCGAACACGCCCGGCTCTCGGCGGTTTTTAAAAACGTTTCGTAATTCCAATAGCTTTGGGCACCCTTGCCGACATTACTGCTCTCGTCATCAAAATAGACTAATCTGCCGGCTACGCAGCCCACAGTTTCATCAGCAAAATTTGGAAGTATGGATTGTAGAACATCATCGGCGTATGCCGTTGTAGCATCCGAGAACAGAATTATCTCGCCAGTAGCTGCCTCGACAGCGGCATTTTGTGTTGCGGTTTTCCCGACTCGGCCTTCCTGGCGAAACAGTTTTACACCGCGATCGGCATACTCTCTGACGATCTCATCGGTTCGGTCCGTAGAGCCATCGGAAGCGACCATGATCTCGAGTTTGTCTTTGGGATAGGATATCCGCAGCGTATTGGCGAGCTTTTCGCGGATCGCGTCTTCCTCATTAAACGCTGTGATCAGAACAGTCACACTTGGCTCGATATTTTTGCGTTTAATCGTTTTTGGAAACAGAATGCTGACGAGATAAACGAGGAATGGATACCCAACATACACGTAGGCCAAAAGGGCCACACAACTCCAAAAAACGATTTGTCCCACGCTTGTGATCATTTTGCGTCTGCCGAGCGCCAGTCCCAAAGCGACTGCACTTTTACATCCTTTCCGAGACCGGCCTCGATGCTGTAAATCCTACGAAAAGCGACCGCGAATGCGATCAAATAATAGATAAACCAATTGTAGGCGACCGATGCGAAAAAGCTCGAAACCATATATCCAACAATACTTGCTTGCATACCGATCGCCAGATAATAAAACCAGTTGTGGTCGTCGCTCTCAAAAAGGGTTCGCTCGATCGCACCCAATTTACGAAACGGGCTGATCATAAAAATGAGGTAAGCGATGAGCCCGAGAATACCAAGTTCGGCCGAAACCTGCGTAAATGCATTATGCGATTGCAGATTGCGGATGCCGACGATCGGAAAATTGCCGATCCCAATGCCCCACGGATTTCGGGCCGTGACCCATATTGACCGCTCGAGCAATTCGCGTCGCTGGTCGCTCGAACCAACCGCGTCAAGGCCGGGAATAAAGATCGAAAGCATTCGCAAACCGTAATTTCCCGGAGCGGCAATGATCGCAATGCCACCGACAACGACCGATGCGATCGTGACGTTCAATCGATATTTACGGCCCATTTTCCAAGCTAACACCGCGCAACAGGCGAGCAGTCCCAAAAATCCTCCGCGAGAAAACGTGACCATATTGGCGGCAACAAAGAGAGCGGCCATTCCAAAATAGACTATTCGCCAACCGCCCTTGGATGCGATGCCGAGAGCGATCGCGAGCGGCGTCATCATGACAAAATGCATGGCCATTTCGTTCGGATTGCCGAACATGCCGCCGACATCAACCGCGACCCGATATTCTTCGACGGTGAACTGGCCTTTCATATAAAGGTCTAATGCCGAAAATCCGAGGTAAATCCCGATACCAAACGAGAGCCACATCATTCCCATCAGGCGTTTGCGAGTGCGGACCACGTTGATCAGGACGATAAAAATAACGACCGCCTTGATAAAAGGATCGTTAAATGTTTCCCAGGCCACATTTGGGTCTTTGGCGACCGGTATCGTGAAAAACGCAATTATGGTTAATGCCAAAATGGCCTTGACCTCAGTGGAAAATATGGTGAGATTTCCTTCGGTTGCCAACTGACTCGGCACATAGATAAGGATCGTTGCGAGTGCAAAATAAAAGGCTGTCGCCGAAAGAAAACCCAGACCCGGAATGATCTCGTATGGCCTAAACAGAACCATGATCGAGAAAAGATAAAGCCCGATATAAGTCAGAAAATGTCCGTTTCGGGTGAGCCATCGATCGCCCGACAACAACTGTCTGTCTTTATTCGTTTTTTTCTGCTGCCTTTTTGTTTTGGTCGAAAGTTTTGGGGCCGATTCAATAGTTTTCGGATCGGCAATAATATCGGCTGCATTGCCGCTTACTGCGGCAAATGGCAGATCAGACACAACTTCTGTCTCGCTCGACTGGGCAATATTGCCGCCAAACCGGCCGTTCGATTCCTGACGATTTGTGGCGCCGGTAGAACCGTCTATTTCGGCGGGCGCCGGGACCAGCGACGGGCTGTCGACCGACGGCCTTCCTCTGCCGTTAACTGACGACAAGAGCGGTTTGTAGTCTTTTGATTTTGATTTCTCGATGGGCATGTATCACGAAAATGATCATACTTATTTGCCTTTTTATAGTTACCACGCGGCTACGCCGCAACCTCTTCGGCTTCCATCGTGATCATATCGCGTACTTTCCGCTTTAAGGCTTTTTCGAAATGTCTTGCTTCGTTCACGCCATTAAATGACAACTGTTGTAGATTGGCTTCGATTCGCTTTCGGTAATCCGATACCAGTGAATCCGAAACGCCCAGCATGTCGGCGACCTCGAGCTGCGTACCGCTGTCCGCGATCAGGTAACAATGCCAGAGAACGTTGATCATCCGATCATATTGTTTGGCTTTGCCGCGAACCGATTTGAACAATGTTTTTAGGAAATTATCGACAAAACCAGCGGCGGCTAACTCGGCCTCGTTTCGCAGCAGATCCTCCTCTGGAGTTTCGCGAGTGTCTTTGAATTCAAATGGCATCCGATCGTCGTCATCGCTGTCGGTTCCGCTGCCGACCGGCACGAGATGAATATCCATGATCGGCAGCCGCGACATCACAAACGAGCGAAGCGAACGGACATCGACTGGCGAATCAATAGCCTTGAAAACTCTGATGATCAATTTCTCAAGCTCAGGATTGCTGATGACGATCTGCGCGTCGCCGGTGCAACCGACCATTCGGGTGTCACGTTCGTAAAACGCAACCACCTTGACGCGTTCATCCATCTCCTGCACATCACGGCGCTCCTTTCCGTATTTCCAGGCTGTCAAACCGTAGAGTCGGTCGGCGAGACGGCGATGAGCTTCCGGATTATCTATGTTGTCAAACCTCTTGAACACATCACTTGACTGGATAAGAGTCGAAATACGACGGGCTAATCGATAGGACTCAGGATATCGCTTCCGCAGCTCGGCCGTCAGCATATTTGTCAATTCTATCTGACTGATCTCGGCCTCGATCTCAGAATCCGACATCGACGTGTCTATATAATGCTGAAATCGATCTTTACTCAACAAGGCGACAAAAAGCTCTTGCGTCAGATCGGTGTATGCGTTGTGCTTTCCTTCTTCGACCAGAAATCCGGCCCGTTTCGAAGCACGAACTAAAGGGTGCGAGGATACGATCCTATGAAGTTCAAGCCAGATCTGATTAACATCAGAGGTCGTGAGACTGTCATTCCATTTTCCAACCTTGATCTGTCTGTGGTGAGCGGGGCGAGTTTGCCGTTCCTTTGATTTCACTTCGTTCATAATCAGCCTTTCCGATTGAATGTCACTCCAGTCGATTATTAGTTGTTCGCTTTGATCGTCGAGCAAACGATTACCTGTCAATGTCCGTTGAAGGACATCGCTAAGCGGTCCAATCTCGATTGCGTGCCTATGTTTTTGGGGTAGAAAGTTTGGGCGAGATCAACCACCGAACTATGGTCTTGATCTGCTTGGGGTGTGTGAGATGATTGCCTCTCACTACCTACATTTAAGATATTAACAACTATCGACAGAATGTACAACTATTTTTTGCATTGTTGTATACTTTTTATACATTCCCTGTAAGTGCCATAAATACGCAAGTTAGTGGGGCACTTTACAATAATTACCAGCTCGACGAAAATTTTGCGCTATTTTTTATCGGCGTAGTTTTGGAAGCATACGCCCATTATAGATTTACTTTTGATGTAACAACGGAATGACTACACGCCGACTAGGAACCAGGTGTGTGCTAACTCGGATGGAATTGTGCTCACTATGGCCCCAACAAAAATTACAGGTTTTTATAAAGACGAATATTGTCCGTCATCGAATGATCTGCTCGAATTTCAAATGGGCGATCTCTCGCAAATGGTTAATGGCGATATAACCGGACACTTGGCGTTGTGCGAATTCTGCGCGTCCGAGGTTGAATTCTATTCGCATTACCCTCAGGAAGAGGGATCAGCGGAAGTGTCCGAGATTCCTGCTCCTCTTTTCGAACTTGCCGAGGCATTGCTTAAACACCAGTATTCCGATATGCGTTCCCTAAACTCTCTATTGAGGGAAAATGAGGAATTGGCATTGGATGTCGTGAAATAACAGATCCAACTAATTCAAATTAGCTGCCACAGATCTCGTCGATCGCTTCGCCATACTTTTCATCTATTACGTTTCGTTTGATCTTTAATGTCGGCGTCATCTCACCTTTGTCGATCGAGAATTCCCGCGGCAGCAAATATATTCGTTTTATTCGTTCGTAATCACTAAGTTCACGGGTCAGATCGATCGCGTCTCGCTGCACGCGTTTGATAAAGTGCGGATCCTCGCAGAGCTCTTCGCGCGAGCGTTTTACATCGTGGCCGTCGGCAATCATTTCTTCTTTCAACGAATCCCAGTCGGGAACAATAAGCACACCGACCTGTTTTCGACCCGAACCGACAACAACCGGTTGCGAAACAAGCGGACTTTGTTTCAATAGACTTTCGATCTGAAGCGGCGCGATGTATTTCCCATTCGAAAGTTTAAAGAGGTCCTTGATCCGGTCAGTAATATAAAAATGGCCTTCGGTATCGACATAACCGACGTCGCCAGTGTGATAAAAACCATCCGCATCGATTGCCCTGGCGGTAGCGTCGGGGTCGTCATAATAACCGAGCATTACATTTTTGCCGCGGATCAGAACTTCGCCGTCCTTTTCCGCTATCTTCATTTCAATGCCGTCGAAAGGCGTCCCAATCGATCCGACCTTGCTGTCCTCGGGGCGGTTTGCACAGGTGACGCAGGCCTCGGTCATGCCGTAACCCTGGAGAATCGGGATGCCAGCCGACCAGAAGGCATACGAAAGCTTTTTCGATAGCGGGGCACCGCCGGAAACAAAAAATCTCAAACTTCCGCCCACGCCGTCGCGCCATTTTGAAAACACAAGTTTGTCCGCCAGCATGTGTCGTCCCGCCAGTATCGGCGAGATTGACCGACGTTTATCCTTCGCGTCCCAATATTCCTGACCAACGACCAAGGCCCAGTCGAACAACCGCGTCTTCCATCCGCCGGCGGCCTTACCTTTCTTCACGATCTTATGATAAACCTGCTCAAAGAGCCGCGGAACGGCAGTCATGATCGTTGGCTTAACCTCCTTAAGGTATGCCGCAATCTGGTCAAATGCCGAACAGTAATGGATTGAGACCCCGTTAGCACATAACACATAAAAAACTGTCCGCTCGAATATGTGGGATAAAGGCAAAACCGCGAGACTTCGGTCCGTCGATCGGATCGGCAAGCCCTTTGAGATCGTTACGACATTTAAGGCAAAATTTTCATGCGTCAGCATGACGCCTTTTGGTTCGCCCGTTGTTCCGGAGGTATAAATTATGGTCGCAAGGTCGGTCGTTTCGAGTGCATCCAGAGAATTCTCAAAAATATCAGCGTCGAACTCAGCATTGGCCTCGACATCGGCAAGCGATAGCTCACGGTCATCGCGGCTGGACGATTCAAGCGTGTCAAAAAAGATTATCTTCTCAATCCGTTCGACACTCTGAATGGCATCTTTGGCGTGTTTCCAAAGCTTTTCCCCCGAAACAAAAATCATTTTTGCTCCTGAGTTTTCGAGGATAAACCTTATTTGTTCGACCGCCTGGGTCGTGTAGATCGGAACGTTGACGGCCCGAAGCGAGAGTATCGCCAGATCGACAAACGACCATTCGGGGCGATTCTCAGAGATGATCGCCACTCGGTCGCCGGCCTTAACCCCAAGTGCGGCCAAGCCTAATGCAATCCGTTTTACGCGATCGATAACCTCCTGACCAGTCAAATAATTCCAAACGCCATCGGATTTAAATGCGAGAGCGTCGTCTTTGTTATAGCGTCGAAACGATTCGAAACAAAAATGCGGGATTGTCTGCGGTAGATTGTCGAACCCTGTCAGGTTTTCAGCGATCATTAGCCAAGATTCAGGCGAATTGAGTAAATATTAGTACTTCGCGTGTGTTTATATTCTTGCAAAAGACCTCGTTCAAGTCCAACGGTTATCGCTAGTTACATCACTATTCGAAGTGCGTTGACTGACGATCCGGACAATCTCTCGCAGTTTTTAATACAGTCAACACCTGCCGACTATTTCAAAATCATAACGACGGCCACGCCCTCGACGAGTGATTTCCCATCTTGATTCGTACAAACTGTTTCAAGGGTCACGATGCTTTTATTTTTACGGATATCGACGATCCGTCCGGTTGTGGTGACCGTGTCGCCGATAAAAACCGGGGCCGTAAACTTCATTGTCTGGGACAGATAGACGATCTTTCGCTCCTTAAATTCATTTCCCAAAACCGCCGAAATAAAAGCTCCGCTCAGCATTCCGTGAGCGATCCGTTGTCCAAATCGAGTCGTCTTTGCAAAATCCTCATCTAAATGTATGGGGTTATGATCGCCCGAAACCTCGGCAAATTGGCGAATAAGTTCGTCTGTGATTTTGCGCTGCGTCGAAAATGTTTCACCGATCTTCAGATCGTTATCGTTTTCCATATTATTGGCTTTCAACTAATTAGACGCTAATGTTTTTGCCGCCGAAAAGTTCATTCTAACTAGGTTATGAATTTATTCTCATCCATTATACCTTTACTGTGGACACGGAATAATTCTCAATTTCTAAGGAATAACACCACTAAGTCAAAGTTTAGCTGGTTTTACGCCGATTACGTTATTCTTACTGGCTTTGGGCTATTGAATCATATGCAGGCACCAAAGGAAATTGCTTTCTCAGCAAAACCGTTTCACGCGACCGAAAGCCTCCGGCCCACCAAGGCCGTCGGGCGATACGAGGTCCGCCTCGCCGAAAATGCTGCCGAGATCACATCGGCTCTGAGATTGCGGCACGACGTATTTAACGTCGAACTTGGCGGCAAAGCAGCTCTGCCTTTTGAAACAAAACTCGAATTCGACGCTTACGATTTTAAATGCCGACACCTGATCGTGATCTGCCGCGAAACGCAGCGAACCGTCGGAACTTACCGGTTAAATACGATCGAAACGGCGGGTTCCACGGATGGATTTTATTCGGCAACGGAATTTACGATTGGTGACCTGCCCGCCGATGTTTTGAATCAAGGGATCGAAATTGGACGGGCCTGTATTGCCAAAGAACACCGAAACACAAAAGTACTTTTCTTGCTCTGGAAGGAGTTGATCGATCACCTGGATCGCACTGGAAAACGCTACTTCTTTGGCTGCTGTTCGATATTTACTCAGGACGTCGCCATCGGCCGGCGTGCTTTCGATCAATTGAAGAGTGGCGGTTATATGGATTCCCAATTGCGGGTCAAGCCGATCCGAAACGAATTAATTTCAGACGATCTTACCGCGATCGGAGATCAGGTCGAATTGCCCAACCTATTTAAGATGTACCTCAGGCTTGGGGCCCGCGTCTGTAGTTCGCCGATGCTCGACACTGAATTCGGTACCATCGACTTTTTTGTGGTGTTTGACTCAAAGCGAATGAACCGGAAATATCATCGGATGTTTGCCGGACGGTAAACTTAGACAAATACTCTTTCTTCGAAATTCCAGTTAAACTCATTATCAAATTTTAAAACGGTCGAACATCTCGTCCCGTATCCCGGCGTCTTGATAAAAATTGCCGAGATCGCTTTTTCCACTTCGTAAGATAAGCCGGTTGACGGCAAATCCGCGTCCGCCGCCAGCGACTCGTCGGCCAATATGTTAAAAAAATCTGAGTTTTTTGGGTCGCCTTTTACAACAAGGTCCGTAAAAGCCGCCTTCCCTTTCACGACCTTTGGCCACGGCGTGTCCAACAGGTGATTGCTTAAGGCGTAAAAACCAGGCCCCAGCTCGACCGGCGTTCCGCCGCGATTTGAATAATAAAAAAGCTCGCTGCTTTTGCCGATGTGTCCGACAATAAGGTTAAAACCCGAATATTCTCCCGCCTCATTTTCAATTTGTTCAAGATAGATTTTTGGCGAGTCGCCCGATTTGAGAAAGTCCGCGACCAGATCTCCGCGGGAACGGGACCCGGACGGAGCCGAAGGATCACGATAATTTGTAACCGCCGCAAAACGTCCGCTATCTGTCACTCCAAGCCACGTTCCCCCGCCTTTCAGATCGCGTCCGCCATATATCGAGGGGAAATCATCCCAGTATCGGGCGGAGGCCGCCGGCCGGGAATAATATTCGTCGCGGTTGGCGATCAGGATCAGCGGATGATCGACATGTTGGCCATACGCAATGAATAAAACACACATTTTGTTACTAAATCCCGGTGGCTGCTTGGTTCATTAGCCCTATTCAAGTTTAACGCTTTGAGGAGAAATCTTCACAACTGCCATCGGCCCGTTAAGCTGTCTGGCTCAGAAACCTGCCGACGATCGGCACGTCGCGTCGATGGATAATAAGGATAAGCGAGCTGAAGAGAAAAACCGTCACCGCGAGTCCAAACAGAAGGCCGCCGTCGCCCTGCACGACTATTCCGAGCGTCGTAAGATGGCTTATTATCGCTCCGGTTATCGTACCGAGCGCTATAAAAGCTCCGAACCACGCTGTGCCGGGTATAAGCAGAAAGATGATGGCGAATAATTCGACCACGCCTGAACCGATCCGGCCGTACGCTTCAAGCTCAGGCCCCATCAGGGTTGAAAAAATATATTTCGATTCCTCAGCACCCGTGAATTTAAAAAACAGAGTTTGAAACAAGACGATCGCGACAGCGATGCGAGCGATCCAACTAACGATATTTAGATTTGATGTCATCATTTTCTCCTTATCCGGACTCGGATGCTGCTCATTAGATTCCCGCACAACACCGGAATATTCCGCTTAAACTTTTTGGAATACGACCCATATATACCGGGATTTACGAGAACAACACTCGCGATTATTATTACGGCGTAAAAGGTTATAAAACCCTCAAATACTGTTGAGCAGGCCCGTACGTTGGCAGGGGAGCGACAATCGTCGTAATAGTTTCGCCCTTGCTCACGCGCGGACCTGGGCGTACCAAAAATGACGCCCGGGACGTCGGATCCGGGCGTCTGAGTCTCTTTGAGGAGAAAGGAGGAATGAAAAGGAGAAATGGGTTGCTCGCTTGATCTTGGTTTCTTGACAGCGGCGGAAGAGAACCACCCCTTCCGCGAAACGCGGCCACCCCTTGGATCCTTTCGAAAAAATTTCAACAGCAAGAATAGACTCCGTCGGCGTTAGTTTTTGATACAATACCCTCGGATATGAGTGAGATTATTTTCTTAGTTGAAGCGGCTGTTGAGGGCGGATATACCGCTCGGGCTCTCGGTGAATCGATTTATACTGAGGGCGAAGGGCTTGACGATCTTCGTAATAATATCCGCGAGGCCGTGGTTTGCCATTTCGACCCCGCAAAGAAACCCAAGCTCATTCGAATGCACTTCGTAAGCGACGTAGTTTTTGCTGCATGAGGCTCCCCCGTGACATATCAGGTGTCCAATTGGCCAAGCGACTGAGAGCATTGGGATACAATATAACGCGGCAGACAGGAAGTCACATTCGCCTAACGACAAGCGAGCACGGCGAACACCACATTACGATTCCAAACCACGATCCGATCAAAATAGGAACTCTGGCGTTTATCCTGGACGATGTTGCCAAACATTTTGACATCGGCCGTGACACGCTTTTGTCACGGATGCGATAGACGGGATCAAAAAAACAAAACGACAAAACGGGATCTATCTAGCCGTAGCCGTGTATATTCTGGCGGGCAACGGAGCTTCCTCGGATGAGATTGTCGTCGAACGAACGGTTAGGAACTGCACAGGGTCTTTTGTAAATAGCAGGTCACGCGTCCCGTCGCTCTGAGCCACGGACTCAAAGATGACGATGGAGCGGGGGGAATCAATTCGATCCTGACGATCGCCTGATCCTAATCATTGCGATTACGCCGCCGCCGATTGGTTGCCCGGCCTCCGCCGAAATATGCCAGGATCATGACGATCAGATGGGCCGCAAACCAGATATTTTCAGCTCCCATCGTCTGATAAATATAGATCAGGATCAGAACCCGGGGGGCAAAAAGGCCAAGCAGGATATCGGCCCATTGCGGGACGTCATTCGGCGGATAAGCGTTCAGGAACAAATAGACAACCAAAACGACACGGGGGAAAAACAGCGAAAATATTAAAAAATAAATATCCATACCGACACTCTCCTTGCTCAAAGTAAATTTTACGCCTCGATCTTCGGATAGTTCAATCGAAGACGCATCCACTGGAATAAAAACCTGAGGCGGCATGATTTCTTACATAGGGAACGACGATGCTGCATTCGGCAAACGGTTGGAGCGCGTTTTGGGGATAATGCTCGACCGGACTGAATTCATGTCGCCGCACGGCATTCGAGCGGTGTCGCGATTTCACAAGGAAAATCCGTATATTCTAAAGGTCAACTGCCTGGAACACCGTGTTGACTATGAACCCGCGGAATCGTTGGGCGGACTTTTTGGCGGAAATTCGAACTGGCGTGGGCCCATCTGGTTTCCGGTAAACTATTTGCTGATAGAATCACTGCAAAAGTTTCACCATTACTATGGAGATGATTTTAAAGTTGAATGTCCGACGGGTTCCGGAATAATGTTAAACCTCTGGGAAGTTTCGCAAGAGCTGTCACGCCGAATGTCGCGAAGTTTTCTTTTGGATGACAATTGCAGGCGGCCCGTATTTGGAGATGACGAAAAG
>JBGTCS010000027.1:0-2866 GCA_041748715.1 Pyrinomonadaceae bacterium
TTGGCTCGCTCGGCATTTCACCATTCAATGAATTATCGCTCGGTAGTTATATTGGGCCGAGCCGAAATGGTTACTGATGCGGACGAAAAAAACAAGGCACTTGAGGCTTTTACCGAACACATAGTTCCCGGCCGCTGGGCCGAGGTTCGCTGGCCCACTGAGATCGAATTAAAAGCGACGACCGTTTTACGTCTGCCGATAACTGAGGCATCGGCCAAGGTCCGTACCGGCGATCCGGTCGATGATGACGGGGATTATTCAATGAATGTTTGGGCCGGAATCGTGCCGCTTGCATTAATTCCCGGCCGAGCGATCCCCGACAGCAAACTTGATCCGGCGATAAAACCGCCCGAATATATTACAAACTACAATCGAAATGAAAGATAGTGACGGTCCGAATATCTCGTACGGCTGGGCCATCGTCGCTGTCGCCACACTCGCTCTGATCGTAAGCAACGGGCTGACGATCGGCGGATTGCCGCCTTTTTATAAGCCGATGCGCGAAGAGTTTGTGGCGATCGGTGCGATCGACGCGGGCCATGCCGAGAGTTTTATCGCCAATGGAGCGAATATAACGTTTCTGATGTCAGGCGTGTTTTCGCTGATCGGCGGATGGCTTTTGAGTCGAATTGGTCTGAAAACACTGATGGTAATTGGCTGCGTGATGCTCGGTGCCGGCCTAACGCTTCATTCGCAGGCAGCGGCTGCTGAGACTGTTTACTTTTCCCGTTTTCTGATGGGGGCATCGCTCGGATTTGTCGGTGTAACGCCGTGCGTAGTGCTGGTTTCGAACTGGTTCAAAACCGGCCGCGGCACCGCGTTAGGCATCGCTCTGACCGGCACTAGCCTTGGCGGCTCGTTTGTATCTCTCATGGCCGCTCCGCTTATTCCAAATTACGGCTGGCGGATGGCCTTGCTGATGCTGACCGCGATCGTCTGGCTGGTGCTGCTGCCTGTCATTATCTTTTTTATTAAGGAAACACCGGGCGAAAGATCAGAAGAAACTCGAGAATTAACAGAAGGACACAAGTCTTCTCTGTCAACCGACAGCCGCCAAGCGCCCACTGCCCACTCCCCGGACGGCCTCACTTTTCGCGAAGCGGTCCGCACGCCGCTGTTTTGGGTATTCGCACTTTGCGCGGCTCTTGTTTTTTACCCGATCTTTGTCGTGCTTCAACAGTTTATCTTGTACGTACAGACCCCGAAGATCGGCATTTCGGCATCGACGGCGGCGTTTGGGCAATCGGCTTTGTTTGCCATCGGCGTCGGCGGCAAATTCCTCGCAGGTTGGATCAGCGATAGATTAGGAGCGGTTCGTGTGATCGTCGGTTTCGCGTTTTTGATGTTTCTGTCGTCACTCGTTCTGCTCGATCTGACCGCCGGGAACGCTCTTCTTTTTCTGCTGCCCTTTGCCATCGGCTACGGCGGCACATGGGTCATGCTCCAGCGTTTGGCAGCCGACCTCTTCGGACGACGTGAGATCGGCAAGATACTCGGCACGATCACGCTCATAGAAGTCTCGGGTGCCGCCATCGGCGGCCGGATCACCGGCTACCTCGCCGACCGGGCCGGCGGCGATTACACCCACGCTTTCTATGGCGTAACCATCGCCGCGTTTCTTGCGTTTGTGACCACGCTTGCGCTATTTCGAATGCAAAAGGGTCAGAACCGGGAGCGATAGCGACTGGGTTCTTGTAAAACAAACCTGATTCGCGAAGGACTCAAGCGTTCTTGAGAGGAAGCCCCAGGGACTCTTTAGCATCATCGCTAGAGTTTCGATCAGGACTGTGCCTGTAAGTCGAATCAATTAATGACTACAAACTCAGCTACAACATTGATCCGGAATGAATTCATGTATCGTGGAATTCCCTCACGAGCCTTTTCGTCATCCGTACTAAAGCTAAAAACGTATGTGAGCCGAATTTCTTGATTTACAGGATTACCATCCTTTGCAGGTGATTCAAATCGAGAACTCCTTGCCGCACTTTCCGCCGCTGCTTTAAGAAGAGGGTGTCCGTTTTGGGCCTTTGCAGATACAACCCTTCCCTCCCGATCTATTCCTATCGCTACGATAACTTCGCCTCGTGCCCTAGCGGCTCTCGCTGCCGCCGGATAAGCCGGCTTCGGAAGAGATAACGGCTTCGGAAATGGATAGCCTGGTCCGCTTGAACAGCACACGTTTGCCGGATCTATCACAAACTGTAGATTGTCAGGATTTGGACCATTTTCGGTTATCTTGATGAACGCTCGAAAAGGATAGAGTTCCTCCGGGTCAATGGTCAGAATATGATATCCGGGCCTTAAATCTATCTTGAAATCGCCGTTAATGTCTGAAACCACGCTGAAATTCTTTTCCCTGTCTTTATTGATGTATAACCCGCCGATTACAGCGCCAGTCCTGTCCCTCATGGTTCCGTGTATGGTAAAGGCTGGTTGTTCCGGTGGCTTTTGAGCTACTATGGCAACCGCAAATAAGCCGATAATTGACAAAATTTTGAGCATGTCGATAAAGATGGCATCTCTGTAAGAAAGGTTGTGTAATGTGCGAGCTTATATTTTCCGTCGTATAATCACTTTCATGAACCTTGCAAACGAAATTCGAACGCTGTTTAGCTGTGGAGCGCTGATTTTTATTTTTTTTACAAATATCTATTCACAGAGCGAAGCGACAAACATTCCCGAGGCTTGGCAGACGACGGCCGAGAGGACGGACTATGCAAAGACAAGCACTTATGACGAAGCGGTTGCGTATTCGAAAAAACTCGCGGCGGCTTCGAATTTGGTCCGTTATGCCAGTTATGGCAAAAGCGGCGAAGGTCGTGATCTGCCGCTATTGATCGCGGCGAGCGGCAATGCATTTACGCCG
>JBGTCS010000028.1:0-4890 GCA_041748715.1 Pyrinomonadaceae bacterium
TGTCAGGAAAAGGACCTCACCTTTGCCTACAAAGTGTCGAGCAATCAGTATTTTGCACAGCTTGCTATCGAACTAGGCCGCGAACGTTTGAGAGAAACCGCACTCTTAGTTGGAATCGCGCCTGTCGATTCGCCCGACGAGGCGTTGCTCCAGAGGTTTTTCCCGGCGGTTTGGAATACAAGCAATCCGAATATCGCCAGTGCATTGGCTCCGCAGCAATCGACTATCGTCACCGGAAAGGACATTTCGCTCTACGACCTCGGGATCGAGGGGATGGGACAGGGTTACGCGGGTCAGATGACGCCGTTTCAAATGGCACTTATCGCTTCTATCGCGGGCAATATGGAAGGTAAACTGATGAAGCCGCGAATCGAAGCCGATCAGCCGCCCGAAGCATTTTCGCAAGTATTATCGGCACAGCAAGCTGCTGCGGTTCGTGCGATCATGTCCACGGTGACCGAGGAACCCGGTGGCACCGGAACCGTAATATCCGCAAAACTCGCCGGAACCGGTATTAAAACCGGCGGAAAAACCGGGACTGCGGAAAAGCTCGCCCCTGAATATGATTCGGAAGGAAAGCTAAAAACCATCAAAAAGCGTCGCAAAAATGCAGCCGGAGAAATGGAAGACTATTTTGTCCCGCAGATGTACGAACGGACTGACAGTTGGTTTATATCCATCGCTCCGCTCGAACGCCCCCAACTTGCGATCGCGGTCGTGGTCGAAGGCGGTGGTTTTGGTGCCAGAACTGCAGCTCCGATAGCGGCAAATGTCATTCTGAAAGCACGCGACCTGGGTCTGTTGGGCGACCAGTACGAAACAAAGGCGCCGGCGCGGCCGCCATCAAAAAAGAAAAAATAGTTTCTCAACCTTGGTGTGAAAAATAGAACTTCATCTCATTTCTTTATTTTGGCCCTGATCGTTCTGGTGACGGCGGCCGCTCATTATTCCATTTATTACGGCGGTTTGATCCGTGGTTACGAAACATCAGGGCTCACGGCCGGCCGTAATCTATTCCTTTTGGCAATACTCGCTGTCCTGCCGATCGTGCTCAAACGGTTTGTCAGATACGAAGGCAATTGGACACTTTACACGACTGCGATCCTGCTATTTTCGATCGGACTGACGGTGCAGTATCGACTGTTTAGCGACCCCGAATATACTTCTCGACGAGACAAGGCAGAGGCCCGCCAGCAAAAAATGAAGGTTCTCCAGATGCATTATATTCAGGAGAATTATTCGGCGGAAAAGAAACAAATTATGGGGCTGCCAGCGACGCCGCCATCCCCGGTTGACCTGTCTACCGAAACGCCGCGTCCGGCCGCAGAAAATCTTACAGATGTTATTCTTTCGGGCAAAACTATCAATCCGATTTTGGGCGTAATCGGTCTGATCGGAGCTTTCCTCCTCATTCGCCGCGATAAAATACTAATCCTGTTACAGAAAAACGGATTTGCAATCGTACTTTTAACGCTCGCCCCTTTGTTTGTTGCTGCTGTTTGGTCGCGGGCCGGCAAATTTGGCGGGAATTTGACGCCGTGGGAATTGGCAAAGATCCCATTTTTGATCGGCTTTGCGGCGATTTTGGCAGCTCTCTATCGCAACCTCGCCCGGACCTATTGGGGAATTCCACGGGCAAAAGATGCTCTGCCACTTGTCTTTATGGCCATACTTCCTTTTTTGCCATTTTTTGTTTTAAAGGATTTTGGCCAGATGATGGTTTTTAGCGCGGTTTACGCCACGCTCTATTTGCTGGCGATACGTCGGCTCTCCCAGCGGTTTGTTCTCGTCGGCAGTGTTTTCCTGGTTATTTCGATCCTGGTCGTCGGCGCCCTGCCCGAAAAAACCCAGGAAAAGATCCCGCTACTACCAACGCTCGCCTCGCCGATCAAAACGATCCTGCCCGACCGTATACAACAGCGTTTTCATCTTTGGTTGGACGGTTTTAACCCACCGTCGCCGGAAACGTCCTGGTGGCGTCAGGATTACAACGATTACTACAAACGGCTCGTTGAAAAGGATCCAAATCTGCCGCAGATGCTCGTTGACGATCCCGATCTGCAGCGGACTATAAATGTCGATGCATGGTTTGATGTTCTCGCGTTTCAACCTGCCCAGGCAACATTTGGACTTGCGTCGGGCGGCACGACAGGCCGAGGTTTAGGACTCGGTTATCCCGAATTGATACCGGTCGCCGACTCGGATTACATCTTCGCCGCGCTTGCCGAAGAACTTGGACTTTTCGGAGGTTTGTTGGTAACCTTTGCCATTATTGTGTTTGTCAGCGCGGGCGTGAGAACTGCTCGCGATTCGCGTGATATGTTCAGCAAATTATGCTCGATCGGCCTCGCAGCATTTATTGGATTTCAAGCTTTGGTAAATATTGGCGGCATCACTCGCGCCCTTCCGATGACTGGCATTACGTTGCCGTTTGTCAGCCACGGCGGATTTAGCCTGATCACGAGTTTTGTCATGCTCGGCATGTTGATGGCCTTTTCGCACAGAAACAGCATCGATCGACGTAATGACGAATTTCAGCCCGAAGCCTAAGACTTCATCGGCTGCGAATTGCCGCAATCACAACTCGGTTTTATTTGGAGAATTTAGGTCATGGATACAAATTTCAGCGTCTCCTCCGGGGCAGTCAGTGACCGTGGCCTCAGCGAAAAAAGGCCGCAAAACGAAGATTCCTACCTCGACATGCCTCAGTCTGGCATTTACGCCGTGGCCGACGGTGTCGGCGGCGCTCAGGCCGGCGATGTCGCGTCGCAGATGGCCGTGGAAATCCTGGGCGAGGCGTTTACCAACCTAACCGATGCCGACGACGCCGAAAGCGTCATGCGGGCCGCGATCGAAAGGGCAAATTCGGCGATCCATCAAATGGCCCTCGAACTTCCGCAGCTCGCGAGCATGGCGACGACCGTCGTTGCTCTTCACCTAAAGGGCAATATTGCAACGATCGGGCACGTCGGCGATTCCAGGCTTTACCGTGTTGACCGGGATGGAAATCTTTTTCGTGAAACCGACGATCACTCGATGGTTGCCGAAGAGGTGCGTGCCGGCCGAATGACCCAAGAACAAGCCGAAACCCATCCCAGTCGGAATATTATCAGCCGTGCTCTGGGTGCGGAATCGACGGTCGATGTCGAATTGAAAACGATAATGGTCGAGCCCGGCACCGGGTTTCTGATCTGCTCGGACGGAATCACTCGCCATGTTGCCGATCCGGAAATTCAAGGTGTTCTGACATTCGGCGGCCAACCGGGCGAGATTTGCGAATATCTCAAAGGTCTCTGCTACGAACGCGGGGCCGAGGATAATTTAACGGCCGTTGTAATTAAGCTTTCGACCGAGACCGCAGGTAACAATTACCCCGCACCTATCTCGTTCCCGGAATCTGAAGAAAATACCGTTGCTTCGGCGAGATCTTATTTTGACAGCGATTCCTCAGCGGAGGAAAATGATGAACTGCTCGAACTAGAAACTCGCGATCTAAAAATACCGATATCGTCGATCCGACCTGAAACGGAACGTTCCTCCGCGCCGCCCGAAAATGCTGACATTGCGGCATCACCTCAAGAGGACGATGTACCCCGCAGCGAACCAGTCTTGGCGCCCCAACCGATAAAGACAGAAAAATCGTTTCCGAATGAAAGCCTTTCGATGTTTAATGAATCGAAAACCGAGGATGTTAACGCTCATAAACCGTCGTCGGTTGGTCGGGCCGCAACAGCGATCACGATGCTATTGCTAGGCAGTGCGATCGGTTTAGGCGTCTATCGTTACGCATTATTGCCGCCAGCGTCCGATTCCGGGGCCCCTAATCTTTCGGTTATGAAATCGGAGGACATAGCGTTCAGTTCGTTCGAGAAAAATAGGCGAAACGTCGACGCCGATCCAGCCGCTTATCTCCGAGAACTTCCACCGCCCGAAGGTGCCGAAGATTTTTACCTCATCGGTCGAGCAAACATGCTTGTCGGTGATTTTGCAAAAGCCCGGCTCGCATTTATCGAAGCTCAAAAGTTGATCGAATTCGCAGAACCAGCAAATGCCAAGATCCTCAAAACCGATATTGCCACCGCTCTCATGATCGCTAATGACCCGACTTTGCATGCCAGGTTCAAAGCCGAATTCGACGCCAACACCGCGCTGCCATTGGATAACAGCAACGTTAACCGTTGATCACGAATTTTGGCGCTTCGCTTCAAAAAGCGTGATACCCGCCGAAACGGCGAGATTTAGACTTTCCACGCCGTTCGCCATCGGGATGCGAATCTTATCCGGCACCTGATCTAATTCCTGCGGCTCCAGCCCGTGAGCCTCGGATCCAAAAATAAGCAGCCGCGGTCGCCTCCAATCGAGCCGGTTATAATCAACCGTTGCGGAAATATCCGACGCGGTCAGAGTTAACCCGTGCGCCAAAGCCCACTCAGTTACGTCAGTAAAATCAACACCTTCCCAGACCGGAAGCCGAAAGCTGGCTCCCATTGCCGACCGAAGCGCCTTTGGCGAAAACACGTCTGCCGAATTTTTTGAGACGACAACACCGGCGACGTCGGCCGCCTCGGCAGTTCGAAGAATGGCGCCCAAATTGGACGGATTGTTGATCTCTTTTAAATAGATTACGATCGGCAAAGCTGCCGTTTCAAGACGCGTCTCGATAGCCGTTGAAGTCGATCGCGGACGTTCCGCGACCACAACGATTCCCTGCGAATGTTCGGTGTCCGAGATCGTGCCAAAAATATTCGCCGGCAACTCGGCGATCGACTTTGTTTTCCGGCTGACGAGAGAGAGCAATTCATTGTCTCTAAATCCCTCCACAACAAAACATTCTTCAAAATCCAATTGCGAACGCAGGGATTCCTCGACCACCCGCCGGCCTTCGATAAA
>JBGTCS010000029.1:0-7856 GCA_041748715.1 Pyrinomonadaceae bacterium
ATTGGCCGTCAGCGAAGAACCTCTGGTTTCGATCGATTTTAAGGGAAATTCGCATTCGTCGATCGTCGACGCCGAGAACACAAAGGTTATTGGCGATACCTGCATCAAGATCCTGTCGTGGTACGACAACGAATGGGGCTATTCATGCCGTGTCCGCGACCTTGTTAAATTTGTGGCGGGCAAAGGACTTTGGAGCTTTGATAATTGATCGGCTGTTTTTTGAGAAAGATGAACAAGAAAACCATAAAGGATGTCGACATCGCCGGAAAGCGCGTTTTTATTCGCGTGGATTTTAACGTGCCGATCAAGCGCGATGAGATATTGGACGATACCCGCATTCTGGGAGCAATGCCGACTATCCGCTACGCTATCGAGAAGGGGGCGAAGGTGATCCTCGCCTCGCATCTTGGGCGGCCGTTAAAAGATAAGAAAAAGGCTGAAGAAAAAGGAATGCCGTATGACGCGGCAAAATACAGTCTGCGGCCTGTATACGAATATCTGCAAAAGATACCCGAGCTACAGAACGTCTCGTCCCGCGGCGATGAGCCCGTCCACACGAACGAGGACGGCACGGCCCTGGGTCGCGCCGAGATCAAAAATGATTGCATTTTCTTTGCGGCGGATTGCGTCGGCGATGAGGTCGAGAAAAACGTTGAGAGATTACAGGCGGGTCATATCCTGCTCCTCGAGAACCTTCGCCTGCACGTCGAAGAAGAAAAGAATGATCCTGATTTCGCGAAACAGCTTGCTTCATTTTGCGACGTTTATGTAAACGACGCTTTTGGAACGGCTCACCGCGCTCACGCTTCGACCGAAGGGATCACGCATTATGTCGACGATTGCGTTGCGGGGCTGCTGATGGAAAAAGAGTTAGATTTTCTGGGCCGCGCGCTCAACGATCCCGAACGGCCTTTTGTCGCGATCCTGGGCGGTGCCAAAGTTTCGGATAAGATCCCAGTCATCAAATCGCTTATCAATCGAAAGGTTGATAAATTGCTCATCGGCGGGGCTATGGCCTATACGTTTTTTAAGGCTCAGGGATTTACTATCGGCAAATCCTTGGTCGAGGACGATATGATGCCAAAGGCATTGGAAATTGAGCAGATGGCCAAAGATAAAGGTGTCGAGCTGATTTTACCGACCGATCATCAGGTCGTGGATAGCTATGACCCGTTGAATTCGACAAAGACGATCCCGGTCGCATTTACAAATACCGGCCTCGTCGGACTGGATATCGGGGTCGAGACGATCGGAATCTTCAGATCCGCTCTCGAAGGTGCCAAAACGATCGTATGGAACGGTCCTATGGGAATGTTCGAGGAAAAGCCTTTTGACATTGGAACGGTGGCGATCGCTAAGGCCGTTGCTGAAGCGACCGCGAAAGGAGCGACCTCAATAGTTGGCGGTGGCGATTCGGTCTCGGCCGTAAATCAAGCTGGACTCAACGACAAGATAAGTCATATCTCAACCGGCGGTGGAGCAACTCTCGAATTCCTGGCTGGCGACGAACTTCCGGGCGTCGCTGCTCTCGACGATGATTGAGGAGTTGCTATTAAATGAAAAAATTTGCAGTCGAGATAAAGAACTTAATTTTGATTTTAGCGGGAATTTTTTCTGCGGCTTTTGGTTTGAAGGGATTTCTTTTGTCGAGTCGGTTTATTGACGGAGGTGTTACCGGCGTTTCTATGCTTGTTTCCGACGTTTTAGGATTGCCGCTGTCTATCCTTATCTTTCTCATTAACTTGCCATTCATTGCTATCGGATTTCGCCAGATAGGGTGGAAATTCGCCCTCAAGAGTGCCCTCGCAATCACCGGTCTTGCATTGTGTCTGGGTTTCCTTACGTTTCCTGACGTAACGCCCGACAAACTCCTGACGGCTGTTTTTGGTGGTCTGTTTATTGGGGCAGGGATTGGCCTTGCGATTCGCGGCGGAGCGGTTCTTGACGGAACTGAAATCGCCGCATTGCTGGTCAGCCGCAAAAGCCATTTGCTTCGCGTCGGCGATATTATTCTGGTCTTCAATGTTTTTATTTTCATGGCGGCGGCATTTTTTCTTAGTATCGAATCGGCAATGTACTCGATCCTGACCTACGTCGCGGCATCCAAAACGATCGATTTTCTGCTCCACGGCGTCGAGGAATACACGGCCGTGATGATAATTTCGAACCAGAGCGAAGAGATCAAACAGGGAATAATGCGGCGCCTTAATCGCGGTGTAACCGTTTTTATGGGGCACGGCGGAATGGGCAGCAAGGGCGTCAGTCAAAGCGAAATGCAAATTCTATATTGCGTTGTCACCCGGCTCGAGATCGGAAATGTAAAGTCGCTGGTGATCAAGATAGACGATCACGCTTTTATCACGACCCACACTTTGTCAGACGTTCAGGGCGGGCTGCTCAAACGTCCGGTATTACATTAGAAACGCGTCGCTTGTGCCACGCGCCGTCTAAGTCCGCTGTTCAAGCCGAGGAGCGAGATCGTCGCCCCGGCCAAAAAAGGTACCGACGCCGCGTACCGCAGAATTGAACAAATTCGCAATCTACGGCTAAACGTTAAATCATAATTTCGCTTGTATTCTGTTGCCATCCGGTCAAAATCATTCCCGTTAATAGTAGCGGCAATAATTGCTTCGGACGCGATCCGGGAACTTTCGAGCGCAAGTAAAATACCGCTGCCTGTAAACGGATCGATAAATGCCGCGGCATCGCCGACCGTGATCATGCCGGGCGCCGGGACCAAATCACCACGGCCATATCGTTCAATGGGCACGGCCAGCCACGGGTTGGCGATCTCGGCATTTTCGAGTGACGCTGCCGCTCGATTGTTTGTGAAAACTATATTCCGTAAAATTACTTCGGCGTCACTGCCGAGACGTTTTGTATCGCTCGCGGAGACGATGAAGCAGAGATCGTAGAGGTCGTGTTCGACCCGGCTGCAACCTCCGTAGCCGCCGCGATAAGAGTAGATCTCGCAGACGCCCGGATCGATCTCTGCACCGGTCAAATGTGTTTTAAAGGCGACAAATTTGGCCGCCTGCCGCGGACCTGATTCTACGCTTAGCCGCCGTGCAAGTGACCGGGTGCGGCCCGTGGCATCGACAACCACTCGAGCAAAAGCTTCACTTTCCGATCCGGTTTTATCTCGAAGTTTTAGTCCCGTTATCATTCCACCAATCGAGATAGAGCCGATCGCTATGGTTTCCGCAAGGATCTCTACTCCGACATCGCCCGCCCGATCGAACAGGCATTTATCCATTACGGCCCGGCTCAGTCCGATCGCGGGTGAACCGTTTTGTCCAAACCACTCGCTTTTTACCGAAACGCCGCGTCCGTGACGGGCGTAAAAGACCGTTTCGAATAGTTCGTTTGCTCCGGCCGCGTCGATTTCGCCCGTCACGCCAAGTTCGTCAAAATGAACAAGGCATTCGGGCGAGATAAATTCGCCGCAAAGTTTGTCGCGCGGAAATCGTTTCTGCTCGACCAGAAGAATTTTCAACCCGTTCATCGCGAGACGGATCGCCAGCGACGAGCCTGCCGGTCCCGCACCGACGATCGCTGCATCATAAGTCTTGCTGATCACATTCGTCATGTTATTTGCCCGACAAAACCAGCCGATACGCCACCGAGCGGGTAACCGTGAAATGTCTGAGCCCCGCCTCACGGGCCAAATGCTGTAATTCGACTGGCTTAAAACTTCTTAGTATCGACAGTGAACCATCCTGGCGTGTAAATCGCTGCAATAAAAATCGGCCGGCAAAAAGGTAGAAATAGTAAGCGACCGGGCTCCGGTGCAGGTCAATCACAACTATTCGTTTTCGAGCGACGCGGTTCATCTCGCTCAATAATCGGATCGCGTCTTGGTCTTTCAGATGATGGAGAAAAAGAGAACAGATCACATGATCAAAACTGGCGTCAGCAAACGGTAGCCGAATAGCGTCACACTGAACTGTATTTGTCCCGATCCGACTCATCGTCCGCACAGCCCTAGGATTAAGGTCAGTTCCAACAAGGAGTTTTTTGCGTTTCGGGCAGAATTTTTCAATTGTTCTAAGCAGTTCACCGGAACCGGCCCCGATATCGAGGATCGAAATCTCATCTGAGGAATTCGAATCCAGATCGGATAACAGAGTCTTTTTAAGCGCTCTCTGCTCGCCAAAAAAAAGATGGATAAAACGCATTTCCCGCTGCCAAAGGGCATATTCGGCCGGAGTGTAATCGCCCGTATCGAGCCTTTCGAGTTTGTGGCTGCGTTTCCTGAACTTTGCAAACATATCAATCTACATATCTTTGCAGCACAAGGGCGCTGTTTTTCGACCCAAACCCAATGCAGTTGCAAAGTGCGGCGTTAATTTCGGCTTTTCTGGCGATATTCGGGACATAATCCAGGTCGCATTCGGGATCCGGCTCGTCGAGATTTATGGTCGGCGGGATAATTCCGGTCGCCATCGCGCATAATGCGGCTCCGATGCCGGCAGCTCCGCTCGCTCCCTGTGGGTGACCGAGCTGAGATTTGGTTGACGACATCGGCGTTTGATAAGCATGGCCGCCGAGCGCCATCTTGACAGCTGTAGTCTCGATCTTATCGTTCAAGACGGTCGATGTGCCGTGCAGATTTACATAATCGATCTGCTCAGAAACTATGCCGGCGTCCTCAAGAGCCATCGACATCGCCCGTGCCGGCTCGATGCCCGAATCGTCCAACCGAACGCGGTGATAGGCGTCACATGTCGCTCCGTAACCCGATATCTCGGCATAGATCTTTGCCCCGCGTTCAAGAGCCGAATCCATTGATTCGAGTACAAAAATATACGAACCTTCGGCCACAACGATTCCCGAACGGTCTCGCGAAAACGGCCGGGAAGCACGATGCGGTTCATCGTCCCAATCTTTTGTCAGGACCGTCATCAAGTTAAAACCCGCCAAGATTCCTGGTGCGATCGGTGCGTCGACCCCACCCGCGATCATCATGTCCTGTCGCCCGAGAGCGATGTGCTGTGCCGCGTAAAATATTGCGTCCGTCGAACTCGTGCAGCCCGTCGAAACCACGTGCGAAAGCCCGCGAAGGCCGAACGCCATCGATATTTCAGACGACAACCCGCCGTGGGTCGATGCTGGAATAATATAAACGCTGGCCTGATGTTTTGGCCCGACGTACCAGTACTCGTAGTGTTTTTCGGCAAATGCCAGCCCGCCGCCGCCGGTCCCGATCTCGACGCCGATCTTTCGGCGTTCGTCGAGCGGCATTTCCGTAGTATCGAGCCCGGCGTCATCCAATGCTTCGGAGGCAGCGGCAAGGGCAAGCGGCACTGTTCGCGGAACATGCTTTCGATCCTTGGAGCTAAGTTGGGATTCCCAGTCGAAGCCGCTAATCTCGCCCGCAATCTTGACCGCCGAATCGGTAACGTCAAATTGCTCGATCCGCCTGACACCGCTCATCCCCGTCCGGAGGGAAT
This sequence comes from Pyrinomonadaceae bacterium, assembly GCA_041748715.1. Lineage (GTDB taxonomy): Bacteria > Acidobacteriota > Blastocatellia > Pyrinomonadales > Pyrinomonadaceae > OLB17. The sequence goes on from JBGTCS010000029.1 coordinate 5,454, forward strand.
CCCAAAATGCCTGGCGATTGTTACCTATTGGCGTCACACAACCAAAGCCGGTTATGACAACTCGACGCAGACGTGAAAAGTTGTTTAGCATTCAATAATTCCCCGTGGTTTGACTGTCTGAGAATAACATTGCATGAATATTTTCACCACAGTTTCGAGTTTGCAGAATGTTTTTGATAGGGTAAGATTTAGACCTTATACAATATCATTGCGAATAATTAACTAAGATAGGGAGAGCTGCACATGCTTAACAGATCAATATCGATTCTGATGATTACTTCAATATTTTGCGTTTCACTTGTAATTCCGGTGTTTGGCCAAAGTCAACAAACCAAGCAGGAAAAACAAACCGTTAAGGTCAAGGACAAGATCGGAGAACTCGGAACGGGCCCGAAAGCCAAAGTTAAGGCAAAGCTTTACAACGGTACTACTTACCAAGGTTATGTCAGCGAGGCGAATAGCGATAATTTCGTCGTCACTGATAAATCAGGCGGCCAAAATCCGATAAAATATTCGGATGTAAAATCGATAGGCGGCAAAAGTCTCCCAACCGGGGCTAAGATCGCGGTCGGGATCGCGATCGGAGCCGGGGCCGTATTGTTGATTGTTGCGGCGCTGATAGCTAAAAACGATTAATTCCCCGACGATCTGTCCAGCACCGAGCGGATTCTTATGAGAAAATCTATCATCGCGGGCAATTGGAAGATGTTTAAGCTGCTTAGCGAGGCGGTCGAAACAGCGCTTGAGCTAAAGCCTCTCGTGGCAAACGCAAATCACTGCGAGGTTGTGATTGCACCTGTATTTACAGCGATTAAGACTGTCGCGGATCGTCTAGAGGGTTCGAATATTCAGGTTGCCGCTCAGAACTGTGCGGAACAGAATGAATTCGGCGCTCACACCGGCGAGATCGCTCCCATAATGCTAAAGGACGCCGGTTGTTCGCACGTCATTATCGGCCATTCGGAGCGGCGGCAATTTTACGGCGAGACCAACGAGTCGGTTAACAGCAAAACCAAAGCTGCGCTTGCCGCCGGAATCACCGCCATCGTTTGTGTCGGCGAGAGCCTCGGCGAAAGGGAAGCGGGCAACGCCGAAAAGGTCGTTAAAGGCCAATTGTTAAGCGGCCTGGACGGTTTGACACTTACCGACATGGAACGTATCATTATCGCTTACGAGCCTGTCTGGGCAATAGGTACGGGTAAAACCGCCACGCCAGAACAGGCTCAAGAAATGCACGGGCACATTCGCCAAACCGTTGCAAATGCACACAGTGCCGAGGTCGGCGAGCGAGTGCGTATCCTTTATGGCGGTTCTGTTAAACCGGATAATATCGCGACACTGATGTCGCAGCCGGATGTTGACGGAGCATTGGTCGGCGGTGCTAGCCTGGAAGCAGCGAGTTTCGCCCAGATCGTGAATTACAAATAGTTGGAGTAAAGCGTTGGTTTATATCTTATACGGAATATTTTTTCTCTCGTGCATCGTGCTGGTGGCCGCAGTTTTATTGCAGCCCGGCAAAACCGATGCTGGAGCATTGTTTACAAGTAACGTTTCGAGCACGGCATTCAGCCCGCGCGGAACTGCGACTGTTTTGTCAAAAGTGACGATCGCTGCGGCAGCGGCGTTTATGTTCTCGGCCCTTTTTCTGGCAATGCCCGCATTGAACGGCAACGTTTCGGTCCTCTCGAGTAATCCGGATGATCCGACTGCAGCGGTCGCTGCCGATGCCAACTCAAACACCGCACCGGCTGACGAAACGAATTCGAATACCGAGAGCACTATACCGGGCGAAACAAATACAAATTCGGAGCCCGCAGCCAACAGTTCGGCGCCGACAAACACCGAGACGCCGACAAATACCGAACCGCCAGCGAATAAATAGTTTCTTGATAATTCTTGCTCAGGTGGCGTAATTGGTAGCCGCGCACGTTTGAGGGGCGTGTGGAGTAATCCGTGCGGGTTCGAGTCCCGCCCTGAGCACCATTTTTTGGAACCGTTTTTAAGACGGTTTTTTTGTGCCATTTTTACCGCGTAGCGGTCGCATGAATGTAGCCGTGGGTTTGAACCCACGGTAAATGGAAAAAAAATGGGCCGCGTCGCTCAGCGACCGCATGACGACGCCTGACGTACCATTCAACAAAAAATTTGTCGTCCAACGAGAGCCCGGCACCAAATTCTACGACCACGGATTGTGTGTTATTATAACCGGGCAAATCACCCATTTCCTATGGACAACGAAATTAAGAAAGCTCTTTGGGCGACAGCTGACAAACTGCGTTCTAACATGGACGCGGCTGAGTATAAGCACATTGTTCTTGGGCTGATATTCCTTAAATATATTTCCGACTCATTTGCCGAGCATCGCGGCAAACTCGCGGCACGTTTCGCGGATGCTGAGGATGA
>JBGTCS010000030.1:0-3386 GCA_041748715.1 Pyrinomonadaceae bacterium
GCGAAGGATCGTGGCGCGCACGAGGCGGGAGATTTCCGGGAGCGGCTGGCGCGGATTACCGGGCGCGACGGTGTGGACCGGGACGGGCCGGAGACGGGCGCGGAGCGCTCCGACAGGGGCCGGGCGCAGGAACGGCTAAGGGAGGCGTTGGAAAGGGATCGTGGAGCCGAGCGGGACGTGGGCGCGAACGATCGCGACAGGCCGTCGATCCGTGAGCAACTGGATGCGGTATTGAACAAGCCGCGCGAGCGATTGGAGATGGAGGACGAGGCGGAGAAGGACCGGGAGGTCGAGAACGAACGCGAGATCGACAGGGAGGTGGACCGTGATCGTGGCCTAAGTCATTGACCTGCCGCTGATCTTACAAAACTGAAGAATGGTCGAATCATGTAACGCTCTCCCCAAAAAGCAGCAACTCCTAGAAATATATTCCCAGAACGGTCTGAAAACGCTACCGTTAAGCTCCGGACCACACAAAAAGGGAGAACTAGAATGCCAATTTCTGTCAAACGAGTCCAAGACGGCAAAGCACGGATATCGACAACTGACTCCGAAAATTTGTCAGACGAACAGAAAAAAAAGCTAGAAAAAGCATTTGAAGATGCTGTTAAGAGTGAACTCGGAGATGAACTTGCTTGGCTACAAGGTGGGTTTTCCAAGGGCTCAGCACTTGCCTAATGATCACTGATCAACCGTATTGCTCTTTTGCTGTAGTTAAGGTTGCAAGTCGCTGCAACCTTAACTGTACATATTGCTATATGTACAACCAAGCCGATCAAACCTACAGCTCTCAGCCAAAACGAATAACGCCAGAGATAACAAGGTCATTATTTCTTGGTGTTAAGGATCATTGTAGACGTCATACTTTAAAGCAATTTGTTATCGTAATACATGGAGGGGAACCTCTACTACTTGGACGCAGAAGATTTAGAGATTTTGTGGAAGATGGTAGAAAGATAGTCGGTTCAGAAATCGATCTTGTTTTTACAGTTCAGACTAATGGAATACTTATTGATGATAAGTGGTGCGATCTTTTTAAAGAACTTCGCATCTTAGTTGGCATCAGCGTAGATGGACCTGAGTCAATTCACGATAAGTATCGATTAGATCACCAAGGTCACGGCAGTTTTCAACGTACTCTATCTGGCTTGCGCAAACTTCAATCATGCGGCATAAACCCAACCGTTCTCTCAGTGATTAACCCGTCTATTTCGCCTCGGGAATTCATAAAAAGCTTTATAGAACTCGACATCCATAGAGTTGATTTACTTCTTCCGGATGCAAACCATAAGTATCCTAACCTTCAAAAGCCTTCGTTTGAATCCACTATATTTGGCGATTGGCTTGTTGATCTCTTCGATAATTGGATCTCACTCAATCGTCCATTTTCCGTTCGCCTGTTTGAATACGCTTTCGCGCTCTTAAGGAACATCAATGTTTCAATAGACGCATTCGGCTCATCTACCAATCATGTATTTGTGTTGGAGACCGATGGAGAGATTGCTGCTCTAGATGTTCTTCGTACTTGCTATGACGGAGCATCTTCAACAGGATGCAATATTGTCACTTCGACAATTGATGAAGCATTGCAGTCACCGATCATGAAAGCGTACTCAATGAGCGGTACAGACGTTCCCTCTACATGCCGCAACTGTAAATTCAAGAAGGAGTGTGCGGGTGGCTATTTACCCCATAGATATAGCGGAGGAGAGGACTTCGATAATCCTAGCTACTATTGTTACGACCTCTATAGGCTCTTCTCTAGACTAGACCAAGTTGGCGTTTCGGCATTACGTAGCGGTTAACACGATGCTTGATAGAGCTCTTTTCGATTTGAAGAAGATGATTGAAGAGCATCACGAAGGTGTTGATGATATATACATCGAATCCAGGTATCGTCGTTGGGCGCAAGAAAATTTCGCGATAACTTGTCAATTGCGTAGCGATTCAAGCATCACAAACATTCTATCAAGCCCGTTCACGTATTATAACGCGACGCGGCTAAGCGGCAATGCTGACATCGAAAGACAGATTGTCGAACTGGAGAGTGCGCATCAATCAAGTACGGTTTTTGGAGTTGTTCAGAGAGCAGAGGGCAAGCCTATAATATCGGGATCATCTTCATTTCCTGTTCTTACCGATGGCAAAAGCATCGAGCCAATTGGAATCGCAGCACAGAAAAGAGCCCAATTTCAGTGGAAAACTATACAGGATACTTATCCAAAATCAATAAACTATGTGAATTTTGTAGATCACTATCTTAGGTACATACAATTAGGTTATGTGATCGGGCAAAGTCCCTGCTCCGGCTCATTCGAGTTTTTACCTGGCTACGCATTTTTAGTAAACATTTTCGACGAGAGGAAAAAGGTTGAGAATAGAACACTTATAGATGCATTTTATCATGAAGCGATCCATAGTTACATATATAAGGCTGAAAAGTTAGGCTCAGTTTATCCAGTAAGAGAAATGGAACTTGTGGAAATTGAGTCTCCATGGACAGCAAACCGAATAAGCGGGTACTCATTCTTCCAAGCTTGTTTTGTTTGGTATGGGTTGCGATATATGTGGGCATACATTGAAGGAGAGGATAGTACTGGTTGCGTTCGAGCTAAGAAAGGATTTAAAAGTAAAAAATATTCTGAGGCGGTGGATAATATTTTCGTACTTATCGGAAAGGAAGCAGCGGCGGACCTACTTGATATGAGTGCTAGAGCTTAGGGGAATTAGCGTATGTTGCAATTTTTGGACATACACCACAAGCTATGGAACCGCGTTGAGAAAACCAACGACAGTGTTTGCGGATGCCACATTTTGGAAGATTATCCGGATAGTCGTGATTATTATTATGATCAGCAAAATAGTCGACAACTTGGCAACGACCTCTTATCCATTGCTTACACTTAGATTCAACACACTTAGCTGCAAATCTCTGCTTTGGATTGTGTGTGATTTTTGAGCTGCGAAGGTCGGGAAGCTCTATTCCTTGTTTTTCTGTGATGTATCGAAACCGTCCGTCGACTTCAAACTGACCAATTAGAAGGGCATCCGCTGAATTGGGCGCGCTCGGACATAATGGGACAGGAGAAATATCTCGTGCTTGGGAATTTTCCATTGTTTACTCCAATCAAATCCGTTGAGCGAAAAATCCGAGCGATTGCATTGAATCGCAAGAACGCAGTTTTCGCGAGTCATGACGAGGGTGCGAAAACTGGGCCCCCTGCGCCACGCTGATAGAGACGTGCAAAGAGGTGGTTCGGTTTGTCTGAACAGGTTCCGGGCGTTTCTTAAGTGGTTTTCCGCCTTGGTTACGCCGCTGCCGCGTCTGGCAGTGGCTGACTGAAGTAGGCCTGATCGGGCGTTTTGCCGTCAAGCGATGAGTGAGG
>JBGTCS010000031.1:0-2826 GCA_041748715.1 Pyrinomonadaceae bacterium
ATCACGAGCAGGCTTCGCTTGTAGAGATCACCAAGCCGAGGCGATAGTTTTGCGAGGCCTGGGCGTGGTTCGCAAACCCAGACCCGCCAAAATGTTTCGGACTCACGAAAATAATTTTGCGGCTCGCGCGTCAGAACGTGCGAGTTGAGCGATGCGACGTCGGCTTTTGATGTGCCGGCGGCGATCCAATAGAAAAATTCGAAATTGCCCTCTGCCTCGAGCGGGAAATGGACACCGATCGTCGAGTCGACCGACCCCTCGGTGATCGGGCCGCCATGCAGATGCCCGTCCTCGGCATCACGCCAGGTGCCTTCGCTTTGATTAAACGCCTTTCGGCCGGTAGCGACCTCCGAAAAATGCGGCGATGTATTTATCAAAAAATAGCGGTGCTTTTTATAGTGGATGAGAGCACGCGTGTCAGGATCGTAAAACGCTGTATCGCCGACCTTGTTCTCATAAAGCCGAAAATCATGATGAAGAAAAACGCGCACTTCGCGGGCCATTCCTCTGGTGTCTCGGACATTGATCCGCCGCAGGTAAATATTCTCTAAACCTGCCACCGTGTCATGGCATACGATCTCAAGGCCAAGTGCCGAGTTTGAAAGAGTTACGTCGGTAACCAGCGTGTCGGGCAGATAATTTAGCTGGCGTGTCCAGTCGTCGGAATATATCCACGAGAACGTGCCGTCGACCCACACGCCAAAACGAAAAGGGAACCCTTCGGTGTGATTCTCCTGTCCGACGTGCGGAAAATATATGTCGCGGATCTGATATTTGTCGTCGAAATTTACAAGCAGGCTGCCGTTTCCGACCGGAATGTCACGCATAAATACCTACACAAAGTTTACACGGATAGCAATAATAAGTCAGAACGCGGGTGACAAAACGATCCCTTAATCTATTTGTCACCGGTTTTTGCTGTTGCCCTAAAACCGTTATGTTTTTGAGGTGAAATTATTCTGCATTTATTGCTTGCTCGACCGCAGCGTCTAACTCTTTCTGGATCTCAGGGCTAAAGCCGATAATCTTTTTTACAAGGCGTCCTTTTCGGTCAAAGATAGCAGTTTGCGGGATGTCGCTCCGTTCGGAAAATATAAAATTGGTCAGAGCGTCCTCGGGAAAAGCGATTGCGTAATCGATCGTTGTGCTCGCGACAAAAGCCGGGATCTTTGGCCGGTCCTCTTCACCGCCGACATTTAAGCCTACAACATGGAGATTCTCGGCGCCGTATTTGGCGATGAGCGAGTTGAGATGCGGGATCTCGCGCTTGCAGGGTTCGCAGTACGTAGCCCAAAAATCGAGAATCACGGCCTTTCCGGTCAGATCAGACATTTTATGGACACGGTCGTTGTCATCGGTCCAGCTCATCTCGGCAAACGGTTTTGACGGCGGCAGCGGCAGATTTGTGGTGCGGCGGTCGTTTATAGAGATCGGCCGGTCCGAAACCGAGACCGGAGCGGCCGACGGACGGCACGCCGACGAGATCACAAACCCAAACGCCAAACCTATTAATAAAACAGCTCGCATATTACATTTATGTTATTCCGAACGCGCTCAATTGTAAAAGAATCGGTACGGCGATTTGTGGATGGCAGATTTAGCTCTAAAATTGCGCCGTGACCTTTTATCCGAAAAAGATACAAGACCGGCTCAGAACCTGTCTGAATACTAAATCGTCCGAGGCGGCAAATGCCGAGGGCCGGGATGCAAATTTCGCGTGCGGTTCCTCCGTCCGGATCTCGCTGCGGATCGATCCGATGTCGAGAACCGTTGTATCGGGCGCTTTTCGGACAAACGGATGCGGTTACATGATCGCGGCGGCTGATGTTTTGATTGAGGCGACGACGGGGCGACCGCTGATCGAATTGCACGCTTTAAACGATCATGAGCTGGGTTCGATCCTTAAAGCCAAACTTGGATTTGTCGAAAAGCGCCGCCAATCGTGTGCTGATGCGTGCCTCGGCGCTTTGCACGCGGCGTTTGCCGATTTTAGGTTAAAACAGATCGAAGAGTTTCGCGGCGAATTGGCCCTAATCTGCACATGCTTTGGCGTGACTGAGGAAACAATCGAACGCGAGATCGCCGATCGCGGACTGCGAACCGTCGACGACGTGACCGATTTCTGCAAAGCAGGCGGCGGCTGCGGATCGTGCCGGATGCTGATCCAGGAGATGCTCGATCAAAACCGCGACGACAGAATGCAATCATAGAACCGCCTAAGCGCCGTGGCTTTTGTGATATACTCTTCGAATTCAGCCGCGTATAAACGGCAATTTGATTTATAGGAGTTTGTATTTGGATCTTTCTTAAAAAGGTCCGAGAGTAAAAACCGCAGATCCGAATGGACGACCCCGCTAGTTTGCTTCTACTTTTTGCAGCCGACATTGAAACCTTGGCCGAAGCGCCGACGCTGTATTCTATTATTTTCAAAATAGGCATAGTTGTTTTGCTTGTTCTGGGAAACGGCTTTTTTGTCGCCAGCGAATTTGCGCTGGTCGCCGTTCGCAAATCGCGTATCGAAGCAATGGTTGCCGAAGGCGATAAGTCAGCGGTGCGGCTTTTGGCGATGCTGAACAACCTGAACGCCTATATTTCGGCCACGCAGCTTGGCATCACCTTATTTTCGCTGGGACTGGGCTGGATCGGAGAACCCGCGGTCGCTGTGCTGCTGGATCCGGTTTTAATAAAGATCGGAGAGCTGACGGGCTTTGAATTTTTGATCTCGGGGACGGTTCTTCATACGATCTCGTTTGCCATCGCCTTTTCCCTGATCACATTTCTGCATATCGTTTTTGGCGAACTTGCACCTAAAACGGCGGCTCTCGA
>JBGTCS010000032.1:0-8700 GCA_041748715.1 Pyrinomonadaceae bacterium
CCGGTTTGCCATCGGCCCCCATTTCCCAGAGTTCCGCAAACTCCGCATTCCAGGCCGGACGGGCTTTTTGCGTGCCGTAAAAGGTTTTTCCGTCCGCTGGAAATTGAAGGATCTCGACATTCTCAAGGCCGTAGCTGCGGGCCTGTTCGACGATGAATTCTGCCGCGGTTCGATAGCCGCGCGATGCTCGCATGCGGTGCTGACGCGATATGAATTCCAAATTTCGCTTTGCTGTCTCGCCAGAAAGCTCCGTGCTCAACGCCATCAAAACTCTATCCGGGAGCAGCGATGGCTTGTTTTGGGCAAAAGCGATCGGGCTGAAAATAGTCAGGCCAATGAGCAAGGCGGAAATAGTTCTCATAATCGAGGTCTCCATGAACTAAAATTTATTGGGTTTACGAGACGGCATAAGCGTAATCCTTTACCGAGTTGAGATCAACCGGGAACCGCTTAAGCGTTTCGTCCATTTCGATTGTGTCGCCGATCGCGTAGGAAAGCATCAGGGCTGCGAAAGTTTCCTGAATCGGGTCTGCGGCTGCGGCTTTTTGAGCTTCCAACGCCTCCACGGGCACATTGGTAACGGAAAATGTTTTGCCAAAAACATCTTGGAAAATCCCGATGACTTCAAGAGGGCTAAGAGCCTCGGGTCCGCCCAGTTTTATCACTGCATTCTCTGCGGCGGGATTTTTTAGAGATTCAACCGCAAATTTCGCTACATCCTTAAACGATATCCAACTGATCTTTTTATCCCCTGAACCGTAAATCTGCGCCTCGGCTCCCGGAAAGTTAAACCCAAGACCCGGGCTCAACCACACTTCCATAAAGAACGTCGGCTGTAAAATTGTATATTTTAGACCGCTGACTTTCAGATGCTGTTCGACTTGGCGCTTGGCCCTTTGAAGCGGAAAATCAATGTTCATCTCCGGAAAGGAAATCAACACAAAATGCTCAACACCAGCTGATTTCGCCGCGTCGATGAGATTGATTTGGCCGTCACAATCAACCGTCTGTATCGAATCGCCATCGCGTCCGGTAACAAGCGAGGACGCAGTGGATATCACCGACCTCACGCCATGACAAGCACTATCGAGTGACGCTCGATCTCTCAGATCGCCGACTACAACCTCGACACCGAGAGCGTCTAGATTTTCAACCTTTGCCGGATCCGACGTGTTTCGTACCAGAGCCCGCGTCGGTGAACCCCCTGACGCCAAGAGTCGACAAATCTCAGTCCCGAGCATTCCTGTAGCCCCTGCAACCAGATTCATAAAAACACCTCCAAAATGTGAATAACACATTCTCAGTCGAAACCTTCGACATGTCAATGGTTCGCGAAAACTCACCCGCCACCTGTCTAATCTGTGGCTTGACGGGATGTTTACCAGAACATCACAACATCAAACAGCTGATGTCGTGATGTTGCGTATCTAGCAACGCTGAGCTAACATTTATATGTTATGAGAACAACATTAACAATTGATGATGATGTTGCGTTTGGCCTAAAGAGGATTCAGGAAAGTGATCCCTCAAAATCATTTAAAGAGATTGTAAACGAGGCACTTCGCCGCGGACTAAACGGCTCAACTGATAAGGCAACAAGAAAGCCTTTCAAGGTTAAACCATTCAAACTTGGACTGCGGAAGGATCTGAACTTCGATAATATCGAGGAGCTTCTAGACATTATCGAGGGGCCGAACCGAAAGTGATATTGCCGGATGTAAACTTACTACTTTACGCTTACGACGAAGAGAGTGATTTTCACAAAGCGTCGGCGGCGTGGTTAGAGCGTGTTCTAGCTTCGGAGCAGGTGTATTTTTCGTGGCATACGATTACTGGATTTCTGAGGATTATCACGAATCCTCGAGCATCAAAAAACCCGCTAATTTTGCCCGCTGCCGTCGAGGTAGTTGAATCTTGGCTCGCCCTCGAGAACACTCATCTCGTCTCATTGGAAAAAAAGAATTGGCCGCTATTCGCATCCGTGCTCAGGAATACTCAGGCGACCGGCAACCTTGTAATGGATGCCCATCTAGCTGCTCTGGCCGCCAGCTGCGGTGCAACTCTCGCCAGCACCGACCACGATTTCACGCGTTTTCCGGGACTTCAATTTACAAATCCGATTGCCAAAACTTAAAACGCCGCTTTAACTGACTGCTGTCTATTCTTCCAGCTTGGCATCCATCGTGATCTCGGCTTTTAGAAGTTTTGATATTGGGCAGCCGGATTTCGCGTTGTTTGCCGCGGTCATAAATGCGGCTTCATCCGCTCCCGGCACCTTGGCCGTTACGTCCAGATGAACCGATGTTACAGCAAACCCGCCCTCGACTTTTTCCAGACGGACGGAAGCGGTCGTATTGATGCTGTCGGCGGTCAGGCCGGCCTGGCCAAGCTGTCCCGACAAAGCCATCGAAAAACATCCGGCGTGAGCCGCAGCGATCAATTCCTCGGGATTTGTTCCTACGCCATCTTCAAATCTTGTACTAAACGAGTATTGCGTGTCAGACAACACGCCGCTGTCGGTCGAAATCTTGCCCTTGCCGTCTTTAATACCGCCCTTCCATTCCGCTGAAGCTTTTCTTAACATTTTTCTTCTCCCTGGTTCTACCTAAAATAAAGCTGTATCGTTCATCCAGAAACCAAATGCCCCGTCTTTAGTCGTCCAAAACCTAAACATCGGCATTCGATCTATAAACATCTGTGCTCAGATATCTTAGACCTGAGTCTACCATCAAAATGGCGACAGTTGCGTTCGACCCAAGTCGCTCGGCGATTCAAAAAGCTGCGATCAAAGATCGAGCACAGCCTCGATACGTCCGACCTGCTCACCGCGGCGGTTCTTTATCGGCATCGGCGACAGGTTGGTTAGTTGGTCGGCGGACAAAATTCCCAAATGTCGCAGGATCTCGATGGCCGTGACTGATCGCGAATAGAGGTCGTCGCCGTCTTCGATCTTTAGGGCGATGCCGAGGCCGGTTGGGTATTTTTCAGATGGCAGAACGCCGCAGAGCCAGACGCCTTCGGCCCCGACCTTCGAAATTATTTTTCCGGGAGCGGCTTGCATCAGGATTGTATCGAGCCGTTCCGTGCCGCCGATAAGTTCGGGATATTTCAACATCGCCGCCACGACGCGGTTTGCGGCGGATCGAACGGTCGGGTGAAAGGCGGTCGGAGCAACCAGATTGGCAAAACTTCGGGCCATTCCGGCAAGCGGCAATGCGAAACTCGGCACCCCGCAACCGTCGATGCCGATTGCGATCTCGTTTTCCGGAACGCCCGAAAAGTCCGACACGCATTTTAGAATGCGATTTTGAATGCGGTTTTCGGTCGAATCGTAGTCGGCGAGCGCGGCGCCAATATGCTTGGCAAAGGCAAGCATCGCGGTATGTTTGCCGCTGCAATTGTTGTGAAACACGGTCGGTTTTACGCCGGCCGCGATCAGACGGCGAGATTCACGGTCGTAAAACGGTGCGTGAACACCGCAGCGAAGTGCCGTTTCGTCCAGGCCGATCTTTGCCAACAAACGCTGTGCGATCTCTACATGGGTCGGCTCGCCCGAATGCGAAGCGACCGCGATGGCGATCTCGTCATCAGTAAAGCCAAATGCATCGGCCGCTCCGCTCGTAATACACGGTATAAACTGAAACGCCTTAGCCGCCGAGCGGGAATAGGTGACCAGCGACGGATCGCCCACCGACATAACCGCTCTGCCGTCGCCGTCGATCACAGAAATATGTCCGCGATGGATCGATTCGACCGTTTCGCCGCGAATGACAAGAGCTAATATTTCAGACGTCATAAGAAATTATTAAGCAAAAATTCTTAGAAATTTGCCCACAGATGGACACGGATAAACACTGATAGGAATAAGGAGACTTCTATTCTGTGCTTTTATTTATCTGCGTTATCTGTGTTCATCCGTGGATAAAATCCGCTTTTCTCTACCTTACAAATTATCTTCCGGCGAGCATGGCTCTCGCATTTTCACGCGCGGCTTCCGTGATCTGTTCGCCGGCAAGCATTCGGGCTATTTCTTCGACCTGTTCGCTTGGGTTCAACTCGCGGGCTTTTACAATTGTCCGTCCGACGGAACTTTCTTTTTCTACATTAAAATGACGATCCGCAAGCGAGGCGATCTGCGGCTGGTGTGTGACGCATAAGACCTGCTGGGTCGCCGCCAGATCTTTTAATTTTCGACCGACCGCTTCTGCGACGCGGCCGCCGATGCCGACATCGATCTCGTCAAAGACTGCGGTTTTTTGGGGACCGCTGGCTTTAATGGTAGTTTTCAGGATCAGCATCAACCTCGAAGCCTCGCCGCCGGAGGCTACTTTTGCGAGCGGTTTTGGCGATTCGCTGGGATTTGCCGAAAAATAAAATTCGACCCGGTCAAAACCTTTTGCCGAAAACGTCGATTCATTCGATTCGTCGATCTCAAAGCGAACCTCGAAACGCGCCTTTTCCAGAGCGACCGCCGATAAATTTTTCTCGACCGCCTTTTCAAATCTTTCGGCAGCCTCTTTGCGATTATCGTGAAGCTGTTTAGCGGCGTTTATATACTCCTGCCGCATCAGGGCAATCTGTTTCTTTAATTCCTCTTCGCGAAATTCGGCCGTTTCGATATTTTGAAGCCGTTCGTCCGAAATCCGCAGATGTTCGAGGATTCCCTCGATCGAATCGCCGTATTTACGCTTTAAGCGTGTGATTTCGGCAAGTCGGTTTTCGATCTCGTCGAGCCTTTCCGGAGAATATTCCAACCGCGAACGAAAGTCGCGGACCGCGAGGGCGAGATCCTCGATCACGGCTCGTGCCGAGACGATCCCTTCGGCGTATTCACGAAATTGCGATTCGTAATCGGATAGCTCCGCGATCTTTCGCTGAGCTTTTTCGAGGGTCGTCGCGGTCGATTCCGCATTGTCGTAGAGCAGAGCAAATGCGTCGCCGCTGAGAGCTGTGAGTTTCTCGATATTGCTAAGACGCAGCTTTTCTTCTTCTAAAGCTAGGTCTTCGCCGGGCTGCAAATTCGCGGCACCGATCTCGCCGACCTGAAAACGCAGAATGTCGAGAAGCTGGAGCTTTTCCGCCGTGTCACGTTCGAGCGAGGACAGTTCCGTACGGATCGCCGACCAGTCTCGATAGGCTTTCGCGACAGTATTTAATTGCACCGCAACATCGGCAAACTCATCCAGCATCTCAATGTGAGAATCGACATCGTAGAGAGTTGCCTGTTCGCCCTGGCCATGAATATCAACGAGAAACATCCCGATCCGCTTTAAAAACCCCTGCGTCACAAGCTGATCGTTAATAAAAACACGATTTTTGCCGGCGGCAGAAAGTTCGCGCCGAACAATCAGATCCGCTTCTTTACTCGACGATTCAATCTCAATTCCTGCTTCGTCAAAGATCGTCTTCAGGTCGCTCGCCAACGCGACGGAAAACAAGCCTTCGATGGTTGCTGATCGCTCGCCCTCTTTTATTAGGTCGTTCGAAACGCGTTCGCCCGTTAAAGCGCCCAGGCTGTCAACGATTATAGATTTGCCGGAGCCGGTTTCGCCTGTTAAAAGATTGAGACCATCCCCGAACTCTATGGCTAGGTCATCGATCAGGGCGACGTTTTTTATCTTGAGGAGCGTCAGCACAGAATACAGTTTACTAGATTATCGTTTTGGAACGACATTTTCGCCTTTAAACCAACGTCCGTTCGAAAATATTGCGTCAGGCGGATATTCCTTTTCCAGATCGGCCGACATCCAATTCACGGCCCGCGTGGTCCGGTAAAAATAAAACTCTGCCAGCTCGCCCGACTTTATTACGCCAAACCGCTGTGCAACGTTAAAACCGGCGGCATCATATTCCTCGAGTCCCCGCAGAAAAGGCAGGCTGCCGACATTTCTGATCTTGGTCGGAGCTGCAAAACTAGCTCGGCGCCGCTCCGTAACGGCGGCGATGTCGGCCACCGAAATAGTCGTCGAATCCGTAACATTTACGATATTTGCACTGCGAAAAACAAAATTCACCAATCCGCCGGAACTGTTCTCGGGCAGGCCGATGTAGATATTCGGGTCCTGTGTTCGCTCGCTGCCCGTCACCAGCGACTGAATTGCGGTCATAAAGGCGACGAAATTCATCTTGACCAGAAACATCTCGTCCTTTCCGTACAGAGCACCGGTCTCGACAAGGATCGTGGGTGTGCCCCAACCCGAAAAATTGTCTCCAAAGGCCGTCGCCGTCCATTCGTCGCTGTAACGGGCGATGTGTCCCGGAATAAATTTTTGCAGAGCAAGAACCATCGCCGAAGCGACACGTTGATTTCGTTCGTGACCGAAGTTCGTAGTTTTAGCTTCATCGCCGTAAACAACCAACAGAGAGATCGCCGCCTGCTTGGGCGTGCGGCCAGCGGTGGTCAGAGCACCCTGATTATGAAGATTGAAACCGATCGACGGATTCCAGTTGTCACGAAGCTGCTTGAGCAGCCGCGCCTCGGGCGTTTTTAGATCCAGAGCATCGCGGTTGATATCGATCCCCTGCAGATTTCGTCGCAGGAAAGTTTCGGCGCCGTCTGGATTCAGCATCGGAACGGCGCGGATAGTGATCGTTTCGGAAATTTTTTTGATCCAGTCTTTATCCCGATGTTTTTGTAGATACGCCAACATATCGATAAGGGCCGAAGTCGCGGTCGGCTCGTCGCCATGCATTTGCGACCACATAAAAACCTTTAGCGGCCCTTTGCCCCACTCGACCTGATAGATCTCGCGAGCCGCATTCGAAAATCCCACCTGATCGGCCTTCAGCCCGAGTTTTTTTAACCGATCAATATATTTTTTCAGATCTGCGTGGCGGACATCTGAGGGGAACATATTTGAGATATGCTCTTTTTCCCACTCGGCCGCAAATTGTTCGGCGGTCTGCGAATAAATATTCATGGACAAAGTGATAGTTGCAGAGAGGATAAAGATCGATAGCCGCATAGTCATAAGATAAATCGAATGCACGGTTTACGGCAAGGTCAGGCGGGCAAACTTCAACCTGCGGCCCGAGACTGACCGCAGACCTCGTGATATAAGGATTCGGTCGCATCTATCATGCGATCCAAACCATATTTTTCTTTGGCTGAAACCTGTAGTTTTTTACCAAGTTCGGCGCGGTCGTTCTCATTGGTAAGCAACCAACAGATCTTTTCGGCTAACGCGAGCGGATCTTTGATGGGCACCAGGGCATTCGGATCCGGGATAAGCTCTTTGGCACCATCTGTAGCAGTCGCGAGAACCGGCGTACCCGCGGCCATCGCATCGAGGATCGCGAGCCCGAAGCTCTCTGAGTGCGACGGCGACACAAAGAGGTCCACGGCAGCAAGTAAAGGCCGTATATCATCGAGCCAATCGAGCCAGAGGAATCGCTCCTCATGTCCAAAAACCCGCACCAGACGTTTTAGCTCTCTACGGAACCTTTTGTCGAGCGAATTGTCCCGCCCGGCAATAACAAAATGGCAATCCGGGAATCGCTTAAGAACCTCATTTGCCGCGAGGACAAAATCGCGTTGCCCTTTTAACAATTTTAGCTCACCTAGCGTCGCAATAAGCGGGACGTCTTCCGGGATGCTGTGGAGTTTTCTAAAAACCCCGTCATCCGGAAAGTCCGCAGTCATAGCGATTCCGTTCGGGATGACACGAAGTTTGGGTAGCGGAAAAATTCTTTCAAGCTGATCCCTCACTGGCGGAGATACAGCGATCGCGGCCTCAACATTTCTTAGTGCGAATCGATGAAAGGGTTTGAGTGGAAAAACCACATGCCGTGTCAAAATAAGCTTTGCTTTTTTTGCGGTGCGAACTGCAATGGAAGCAGCTAAATAATCGCGTGCGACATGGGCGTGAACGATATCGATCTGTTCTTTTTCAATAAACCGCCCGATCTTTTTTGCGCTGAACATGCCAAAAGAGTTGCGGATCGATACATACAAAAAATTTTCGGCCGGGATAAAGTCCAGTCTTTCCTCCCATTCATTACTGGGCCGCAGCGCGACAAAAAGTTCGTGTCCGCGGGCGGCAAGCTCTCGTGACAGATCGACCAAATGCCGTTCACCTCCTCCAAATGTTTTCGCTGAAGAAATTTGCAAAATACGCATTCCTTGAAGTTTATACCGTTGGCCGACACAAAAAAAGGCACGCTCCCAAAGAAGCGTGCCGCAAAAAGTTCTTTTTGAACTGTGAATTAGAAATGGAACCTGACCGCAAACTGGATCTGTCGTTCGCGAAAGATGCTGTTACCAGCTTCGCTCGGAACTCCAAAAGTAGCAGCGTTTGGAGCAAACGCTAAGTTGGTTCCCTGAATGGTGTAAGCCGTACTTCCGAGATTGGTCACGTTGAGCCGGTTGAAGATGTTAAAGCCCTCGCCGAGAAATTCAAGATTCATCGTTTCGGTAAATCTAAAGCGTCTCGAAATTCTCAAATCAAAGTTTGCAATCTTCGGCAGGCGAAGTGAATTTGGTTCAACATTCGGCAAGCGGTTTGAACCGCCGGCACCGAAGATACCACCGGCTGTTGCCGACGGAGCGTTTCCGCTAACACCGTATCCATAAGGACGGCCTGACGATACTGTTACGATCGGTGAGATCGTCCAACCGCCAAAGATCGCCCGTCCAGATCTCGAATCTCCGCCGAGGCCAAACACGGTCTTCGGAGAATATACCAGGCTCGCAACAAATCT
>JBGTCS010000033.1:0-3962 GCA_041748715.1 Pyrinomonadaceae bacterium
ATGGGGGCGACAGGCTTCGACAGGGGCTTGTATAGATCTTTGAATGCACGTCGGGCTGTTTGTAGGTGAGCCCGTTAACAAAACTTGCAAAACACAAATGCTAATCAAGAATTAGCTCTTGCTGCTTAGTTCATTCTAAACCAGAAGTGTCTTACCGGAAGTTCGCCTGATGCGACCGACTAAGGCATAACTCAGTTCAGGCTCGCATCACGCCACCACCTGCGGCGTGAAGTTAAAGTTAGCCGGGTTAGCTGTCGAAGAGGTCTTGTCATTTCATCTGCTCTTCAATAGCGAAAATTAAGTGAATTGACTAAACGTGTAGATTTTACTGGTCGCAACCTTTGGATGCGGGTTCGATTCCCGCCGCCTCCACCACTTAATATTCAGATAGGAAAGTCCTACATTTATTGGCTTTGCAGATGCAAAATGCTAGTCGCTTGTTTCCCGTCCTCATAAAAAAGCTGCCGCTCATCTTTTGAGATGGCGAATCGGAAAACCCGGTTTTGCCAGTCTTTTAGTTTTTCAGCCTTTGTTCCGGCGATAGGCAAACGCCAGAGGCTGGAGCTTCCCGAGCGGTCCGAAACAACATATAAACTGACGTTATCCTGACCCCATTCGAATATGGGACTGTTTTCGCTCGGCAGATCAAACTGTTTTACGATCTTGCCGTCCTCCGCCGAAATGATAGTCAATCTGGGAGCGTCTCTCGACTCGGAATAAAGGCAGGCTATCAATTTTCCATCCGGAGAGATCTTTGGGGCAAAAGCGACGCCGGAGGTTAATTTAATCGGCTGTCCGCCATCTTGCGACTCCTTCCAGAGGTTATTACGGAAGTTTTCGTCTTCGGCGACATAATAGATCCAGCGGCCATCACCAGAAAGATCGGGCGAAAATACGTTTGATTTATTGCTTATGCGTTTTGGGTTTTGCCCGTCGATATCTGTTTGCCAGACTTTTGTGGAATTTTCTCGATTCGTTAGAAAGATTATCGAACGTCCGTCGGCGGAAACCTTCGGCATAAAATCCGCGCTTTTCTCGGCGGTTAATTGTTTCCTCGCGGTTCCGTCATTATTCATTATCCAGAGATCGGCATTTCCGTTCTGTGTCTGGGAATAAACTATTCTGCTATCAGGCGTAAAATCGGCGCCGAGCTCCAAAAGACTATCGCTGTCGACATTTGTCGCGATTTCATTTGCCTCGGCCAGGTTATCCATCGAGCTCACGTAGAAACTTGTGATCCGATTGAGTTTCGCCGCAACGATCGATTTTCCATCAGCCGATAATGAAAGTCCGGAAAGCCCGTTGATGCCGCGTGTGATCATCCGTGCCTTACCCTCTGGATATGACACAAGCCATATCTCATCGGTGAGATTTGGAGACTCTGAACCATAGGCAACGACCGCGATGCCGCTTCCGTCGTTAAGCCATTGCGACCCGCCCATCCACATCCACGGTTGGGGCGTCAGAGAGCTTTGCTCGCCGGTTTGACTGTCTACGACAACCAATTCCATCGAGCTGCCAGGCGTTTCGTTCCTCGCCGAGCAAGAGATATATTTTTCATCCGGCGACCAAGCGGGGCCGCTCGCTGTAAAGCCCGCTCCAAATTTGCGAATGGACAATTTTTGCTCCCCGGTTCCGTCAATGTCGGCGAGCATTAATGCTGTTTCTTTTTGCAGCGGATCATTTCGAATGAATGCAATTTTCTTTCCGCTAGGTGAGATGGCGGCCGGGCTGTCGATATCTTTTAAGATCGGCTGTGAAGCACCGCCCAGGGAAGGAACTTTATAGAGCGTGCCGATTTTAGCCGTGGGGCCCGGTTCCAGATCATAAGCCGAAAAATATAAATCACTCCCATCCGGCGAAAAAGCCGCTCCGATGATCCGAGAGTTTTCAAAACCTGCCACCTCGATAATATTGCCCCCGTCGATTTGTTTGAGACGCAACGATTGCTTATCGCCACTTTTTTCAACAAATGCCACGTATTTTCCATCCGGCGATATCGTCGCTTGCCGAATACCGGCACCTGATTCGATATTCTGAACATTAAAGCTTTGAAATCGGGACTCGACCAATGGCCCCGGTCTGAGAAAAAGCTGCCAAACAAAGAACGCCCCGACTAGCACCACCAAAACAGAAACAGACGCAAATACATGTTCTCTAACAAAATTTCGTAACCGAAAAGAGCCGACCAGCGAAGAGTCAATATGTTCGCTCTGTTCGGTAATAATATGGGTTTGATGGCGGCGTTCGATGACGACGATCTCTTCCTCACCGAGGATTTCACGGACATCGCCGACAAATCGATAGCCACGTCGCGGAATGGTCTCAATAAACGTTTTACCATCTGCGAACGTAGCGAGAGCCTTACGGAGTGTCGATATGTTTTGCGCTAGGGTTGCTTCTTCGACATAGGTATCGTTCCAAATCTTTTCCAGAAAGAAGTCTTTTTCGATGATCTTTCCGCGATTTTCAACCAAGACCATCAATGTGTCGAAGGCTTTTGGCGTAAGCGGCACGACCTCATCCTCAAAGAGCAGACGCCTTTCGGCGGGTTCCAGGCAGAACTTTTCAAATTCGTAAAACAGATTTAGCTGGTCTTTCATAAATTTTTCAAGAAAATTTTATGAGTCTTTAAAGACATTTGTGCCGTGATGCTCTTAAGCTCATTAAAGATGAGGTAAGCAAATTCAGGTTTTGCGGAATGCAAAATATGCCAGCAGCATAAGAAGGAGCTTGCCTCATTGTAAACAAGTTTTCGATCTGAACAAACGCCGAAACAACTTCATTTACAACGTCAATGCCGATTACACGAACAGAAATCAAGATCGAAACCACTGAGACCTTAATTGTTAGGCGGCAAAGATTTCTCGTCCGTGCTTGGTGCGACATCTGCAGGAGGGAGGTCAGTATGCTTCCTCCTTCCGAAGCGGCGCTGTTAACTTTTCAAGACGCGAAGGCGATATTTTCACTGATGAGGTCAAACCAACTGCATTTTCGCTTTCTCGGACCCGTAGATCCGCACATCTGTTTGCGATCGCTCTTTTTAACTTGATGTTTTAGGGATGTCTGTAAGATTTGAGGCGTTGCTTAACGCAAGGGCTAGATGTTAATGACTAAGTAGGATCAGTTTTTAGATACTGAACACCAAAAGGGAGAGTCTGGAGATTAACAGGAGAGAAAAAATTATATGCTCAGCAAATTAATGACACTGGTTTTTGCCGTTCTGTTGTTGTCAGCGACAGGTGCTGCCCAATCCGCTACCGAAATAAAGAGGATAACCACATTTCGTAAATCCGCGGATGCGGCACAGGTGATGATACTAGGCGTATATCATTTTCATAATCCCGGCGCCGATCATGCACAATTCAAAACCGCCGATATCATGAGCGCCGCCAAACAGCTCGAAGTGGCGGACGTTGTAAAGCGCATTGCTAAATTTAAGCCCACGAAGATCGCGATTGAATGGACGCCAGATCGAGATGCCGAAGCGAATCAACGATACATGGACTATCTGGAGGGCAAGTTTAATATTGACGCCGGCGACTCGAGAACGGTGGGAAATGAGGTTTATCAGCTCGGATTCCGTCTCGCGAAAAACCACGGCCACAAAAAGCTCTTTCTGGTCGATCATCCCGGCGGCATGAATATCAATTCGGTTTTGGGATACGCGAAGGAAAAGGATCCTGAATATGTGCAGCGATTCAACTCTGATATCGACATGATCGTAAATCTGATGAATCAGATGCAGAAAAACAAGAGTGTTTTGGACATATTAAGAGTTCTCAATAAAGAAGATGCTGCTTACATCGCCCAGTCTACATATGCCGACATGGCAACTGTCGGAGCTGGCGATAACTTTATTGGAGCTGATACGGTTTCCGGTTGGTATAGTCGCAATCTCAAAATCTTTGCCAATTTGAACAAGATCACTATGCCGAATGATCGAGTGCTTTTGATCATTG
>JBGTCS010000034.1:0-8140 GCA_041748715.1 Pyrinomonadaceae bacterium
ACCCTGGAGAACATTTGTGATCTCTCTCTGTTCCGGAAGAAGAACTTTTAACTCTTCGTACTCTTCGGCCTTGCTGGCGTAAAGTGCCCGAAACTCGTTGATTCGCTGCGTCGCGACGCGAGCCGTTTCGTTCTTGGCCTGGAGCTGCGAGATCTGGTCATTTAGTACAACTATCTCGTCGCGAGTTTCGCTGGTGACAAAATACCAGACGCCCATATAGAGCACGGCGGCAACAGTGACGAGCAACATGAGCTGGAAGTGCCACTTTAGATTTTTGATTTTCTCTAACATTTTCTTTTCCTTCTTTTCGGCTGTGTCAGCTATCAATTTTGTGCAACTTGAACAGGTGGTGAGCCCGGCGTGCCCGCAGATGCAGTGGTCGGATTTCGATTGTCCGCTCCGATCGCCTTGCTCGGAGTATACGAACATTTGATCGTGAAATTAACGATCTCAACCTTCGGTGTTTCTCCAGATGCATCCGTTTTTTGGACGACGTTTTGATTTTGGATCTCGGCACGGACTGTTTCGATATTAAGGTTCGAGAACAAACCGTTCGAGAATTCGAGACTGCGTCCGAACTGTGTGACCTGCGACTCGTCAGGCGAATTGCCTTTAAATATCAGTGTGTCGCCCGACTGCTCGACGCTTTCCAGATAAATACCGGGAACCATTGCAATACGTTCGCGCATTGAATCGAGAACGGCACTCGGTCCTGCCTGAGAAGCACGCAGCGACTTGATTGCCTCAATCCGGGCATCAATGCTGGCAATCTTGCCTTCGAGTTCCTTTTGTTCGGCCATCACAACCTCAAGCTCAGCTGCAATCGTTTTCTGTTCGTTGAGTTGGCGCTCGGCTTCAGTCTTGGCCATGTGTGTACTGATTATTTCCCAGCCGATCAGGGCGGTTAGTAGAGCAGTGACCACTACGGACATCACAGCCAGCCGCGACGCCGGACTCGAGATCTTGCGATCCACGACCACGACGGCACCGCCTTGTCTTTCGGTAACAGAATTTAGTAGGTTGATCTTAATCATCTTTTTACACTCCCCTTACAGCCAATCCGACGGCGACAGCCATTTCGGGTACGATCTCATTTAGGTAGTCCGGGTCAAATTTCTTGGTATCGACCTTTATGTTGCGGAATGGATCGAGAATTTCGACCGGCAGCTCAAGTCTCTGTGAGAGCTCCTGGGCCAACCCGGCGAGTTTCGAACCGCCGCCTGAGATAAGGATCTTTTGAACGGTTGTCTCGTTATCCTCGCTCGTTGCACGATAAAAATCGAAGGTTTTTTGGATCTCCATCGCAACGATCTCGGTAACGTTATTCATCAACGGCTCGATTGATTTTTCCTCGAGCCCCTCGACAACATCGGCAACGCCGCGTTTAACTGCTTCGGCCTGCTGAAAATTGAGACCTAGGCTTCTCTGTAGAACATCCGTAAACTGGCTTCCGCCGACCGTAATGTCGCGCGTAAAGAGCGATCGGGTGCCTTTAACGATATTTACGTTCATCGTTGAAGCACCGATATTAAGCAGCGTTACAACATCTTCTTCGGTCGGGTCGTAGTTAACTTCGTAACAATTTTGCAGAGCAAAGGTGTCAACATCGATAACAACCGGCGTTTTACCAGCCAGTTGGATCGCTTGTTTGATATTGTCGATACGCTCGCGTTTGCAGGCAGCGATCATGACGTGGGTCGAATCATGCGTTTCGGCAGTGACTTGATAGTCGAGACTAACATCAGCGAGATCGTAGGGAATATGTTCCTCAGCATGCCAATCAATCGATTCTTCTAATTCTTCGCGGGTCATCGCCGGCAGAATGATATTTTTCAGTATCACCGAATGTCCGCTCACACCGGTAACTACATTCGTAGCGTTGACCTGATGATTGTTACAGACATTTTGTATGACGTCCGAGACAACATTGAGCTCCATTATCTGTCCGTCGATGATCGTGTCACTAGGCAGATTTTCAAAGCCGAGGCTGACCAAACTCAAATTGTTTAGTTTGCCCGTAAGCTCGACCATTTTTATCGAACTCGAACCAATGTCCAAACCGGCAATGCTTTTCTTTTTACCGAACATTATTTTTTGCTCCTTAGTTAGCGCCCCCGGGGCGCTTCTTACATCGAAAAGTTTTCGTTAGCTCACATCCGTACCAGCGGGTCTTGGAGTTCTGAAGGTTTTTTGCCACCAATTGAAAGACCGAAAAGGGAAGGGATACTCATTAGACAGGTAAATTATTGAGATGTGCCAAAACCCGCATTCGTCGGATGTGTCGATCAAGATTTGTAATCATTGAAACTAGCCAGTCAGAAAACTTTGCCGCATCTGGTGGCGAAAGGTTGTGACCTCAAGTGGCCGTCACTCTCTAAAAGTTACAGGAATGCATAACATCTGTCAACATTATTTTGCACAGTTTAACGCACAATGATGTAATTATATTCACACTGACTCAGCGATCAGGTCAAAATGACATGTTTTGATAAAAAGTTTATGGACGCTGCGAATTTCCGGCGGGCGAAATCGCTATCAATTAACTGGTTCGTATTGCTGAGAACTATTTCGACATCTTCAATTCCATCCGAGCAATTGACTCCAGGTGAACCTCGTCGGGACCGTCGGCAAGCCGGAGAGTGCGGGCATATATCCAGAATTGAGCAAGCGGATGGTCTGACGACAGGCCGCCGCCGCCGTGAACCTGAATTGAGCGATCGATAACGAGCTGGGCCATTTGCGGAACAATTGCCTTTATCATCGCGATCTCCTTTCTGGCCGCCTTAGCTCCAACGGTATCCATCATCCACGCAGCTTTGAGGACAAGCAGCCGTGCCTGATCAACGGCCGCACGGGCCTCAGCGATCCATAGACGTATTACGCCCTGCTCGGCCAACGCTTTGCCGAAAGCAACGCGCCGGTTGGCACGCGAACACATTAATTCGAGAGATCGCTCGGCGATGCCGATCAGACGCATGCAATGATGAACGCGCCCTGGTCCGAGTCGCCCCTGAGCTATCTCAAAACCGCGCCCCTCGCCCAAGATAAGATTTTCTTTCGGCACACGAACATTGCTGAACGATATCTCTGAATGGCCGTTTGGCGCGTCGTCATAACCAAACACGGTCAAATGCCTTTCGACCTTCACACCTTTAGTATCCATCGGCACGAGAATCATCGACTGCTGCAGATGTTTTGCCGCGTTTTTGTCGGTCTTGCCCATAAATATCGACAGCTTGCACCTTTTGTCGCCCGCACCGGTTGACCACCATTTCCGGCCGTTCAAAATATAATCGTCGCCGTCCCTTTCTATCGACGCCTCAATATTGGTCGCGTCGGACGAGGCCACATCCGGCTCAGTCATTGAAAAACACGAGCGAATCTCACCATCGAGCAACGGCCGTAACCAGCGTTCTTTTTGTGCGGGCGAACCGTAGAGGTGCAGAACTTCCATATTGCCGGTATCGGGGGCCGAGCAGTTGAAAACTTCAGACGCCCAGACGACGCGGCCCATTATTTCGGCGAGCGGGGCGTATTCGACGTTTGTCAGTCCGGACTCCGATGGGAGGAACAGATTCCAAAGTCCCGCCGACTTTGCCTTGTGCTTAAGATCCTCAATCAGCTCAAGTGGCTTCCACCGATCACCGTTTTCGATCTCCGCAGTGTAGCTCTTTTCATTAGGGTAAATATGCTCGTCCATAAAACCACTCAGACGTGCTGCAAGATCCAAAGTTTTTGCTGAAAGTTCGAAATTCATGTTTATCAAAGTAGCACGCCTCTAATGGGGATCGAAAGACAAATTACGCCAGATTACCCATTAGAATCATTTTTACAATTGCGCGGCTCTCCGTGAACTCTGCGTCCGACTCTGGGCCCTCGGCGTTGAA
Organism: Pyrinomonadaceae bacterium; assembly: GCA_041748715.1. Lineage (GTDB taxonomy): Bacteria > Acidobacteriota > Blastocatellia > Pyrinomonadales > Pyrinomonadaceae > OLB17. Next base: position 3,888 of record JBGTCS010000034.1, read on the forward strand.
ATGGTCTTGAACACTTTTCAACATAATTTCAACGCGGAGATCGCTGAGTCGGACGGAGACATCGGAAAGAGAAAACAGAAGAATTACGCAGAAAGGTGAGGTTAAAACTCCGAATGCGGAATCGGGGATTATTCATGTATAATTCTCGCAAAAATCAACTTTATGTCTGAAACAAAACCCGTCAGGAGCGGCGAAGAGATTGACATCGGGCGACTCGGCATTTACCTCACGGATAAACTCGGTGGCGAAGACGGCGAACTACGCGTAGAACAATTTCCAGGCGGCAGCTCGAACCTCACTTACTTGGTCCGAATCGGTTCGGCCGAATATGTGCTGCGCCGCCCGCCATTTGGCAATACGGTGCGATCGGCCCACGATATGAAACGCGAATTTGATGTTCTATCAAAGCTCGCCGCCGTCTATCCGCCCGCACCAAAACCGTTACTGTATTCCGCTGACGAATCGATTATCGGCTCCGAATTTTATTTGATGGAGCGGCGAAACGGATTGATAATTCGCGGTCGTATCTGTAGCCCGCACGTAAGTAAGGACCCCGCTAACACATCCACAACCATAAATAACTCGCCAGCTCTTCGCACCGAAGTCTGCAAAAGTTTTATCCAAAATCTTGCCGATCTCCACGCTCTCGATTACGCCGCCGCAGGTCTCGGCGACCTCGGCAAACCGATCGGCTACAACCGCCGCCAGGTCGAAGGTTGGACCAAACGCTACTTTGCGGCCAAAACCGACGAATGGCCTGATCTTGAGAAAACCATTGTCTGGTTAAACAATAATATTCCTGTCGAATCCGGGGCGTCACTGATCCACAACGACTACAAATTCGACAACATCATGCTCGATCCCGCCGATCTGACCCGAATCACGGCCGTATTGGATTGGGAAATGGTCACTATCGGCGACCCGCTGATGGACCTCGGCACAACGCTCGGCTACTGGATGTCCGCAGAGGCGGGCGACGAAATGCTGAGTATGCCGTTCAACCCGCGTGAGCTGATGGAGAGTATTTCACGACAAGATTTGGTTGAAATGTACGGAGAGGCTTCCGGACGTGACGTTTCAAATATTTTATTCTATTACGTCTTCGGCACGTTCAAGATCGCCGTCATCGCCCAGCAGATATACGCAAGATTTGTAAAAGGATTTACCGCTGATCCACGCTTCGCCCAATTTGATAAATTCGTCGCCGCTCTGGGACGCATCGCCGGGATAGCAATAAGTAAGGGGACAATTTAACCCGTGCGGAGCGGCATGTTTCTTATGTTAGCTCCATCGGAGCGGCATAACATCTTTCAGGTCACCAATATGCCGCTCCTACGGAGCTTTTTGGTTTATTTTTTGCCGTCTATTCTATAAACATACCGCTCTTACGTAAGTAGAACAATGGGTTGGTATTTGTAATCCGGGATATGCAATATTCAAACGCCGAAAACACATCGCAAGCCATCCATCGATTCCGTAACCGTCCTAATTAACTAGATTTGCCGTCAGCACGACGATCAACGCTCGGTCACGGAGCGTTGCGGTTCCAACAACCACTTTTTCGCCTTCGCGCAGGTTTAGGGATGTCTGGATACTGGTGCCGTCGTTGATTGTCGATCCCGTCGTTATACCGGTGGAGAACGAAAGTGAGCCGATCTTGACGATTGGGGTTGCTCCCGCGTTTTGTGCAGTAGTTAAGGCGAAAATCTGATATGAGTAAGGAACGGTCACGACGCCGCCTGAGACAGTCGGACTGGAAATCTCCATCGTTCCGCTGCCAGCAACTTTCTCACGAGTTTCGTTAATACGTTGTATGAGCGAAGTGGCCAAATCATAATTTTTATAGCTTAGCGTCGAGCGAAGCTGCGGTATCACATCTTTTAATTCGGCCGGAACGGCGGTTGTCGTCGTTGCCGCTGTGTTTGAACCGATCAGGACATACATATGCAAAACAATGTCCGGATTGGGTATAGTGGGTGTATCGAGCCGTTTTAGAGCCTCTTCAATTGCGGCGATATTTTCCGGAAAATCACGAACGGTCAGCGTCTTAAACTCCGCGTTTGGTACGAGACCGGAGCCGGAAAATCCGCTGCCGAGCGTTCGCAGGGCGTTTGCGAGGCTCGCAACGTCGCGATGTTTGACATCAAACACTTTCCCCTTAAACTGTTTTAGCTTGAGTTGGTTAAGAAGATCGGCGTCTTTTTGGCTGACCAAATCATCATCCGATTTTGCCGGTGACGGACTGGACTGCTGGGCCGCTGAAGTTAAGTTAAAGATAAGTGCCAGAGCGATGATGGCAATCGTGTTTCTCATTGTTTTATACATAGTGATTCTCCTTTGGGATCTTAACGAAAATTATTTTTCTCGAGTTTGTTTGGCTTGTAGACTCGCAAACCAGATGATGCGAATATTTGGGTCCTTTGTCTGTATCTCCATCCGCAGCGTCTTTTCCGGCTTTTCGATTGACGCGAGAGCGGCTGTCGTCTGCGGCGATGGTGACGCATCCACGTTTGCAAGAGCGTGAGTTTTGACCGCCGCAATTTCCGTTCTATCGGCATCCGCGACAGGACTACGACTGAGCTGAGAACGGAAAACGCGCATCTTAGCCGGGTTACTAAACTTTACTTTCTGAGAAATAGTGGCTAGATGATCGCGGACAGGATCCTCCGGAGCCACATCGTCTCTAGTGGATTTCGGGACGTTTATCAGTGCCGGATTTGGCTGCTCGGCCGGAGCGATTTTGTTCGCCGCCGGGCCGGTCGCAATGTGTGAGGCGTCATCACTACGCGTTGCGTTGAAATAAATCGCAGAGATACCGACGACGAGCAACAGAAGCGCCGCAATGGCCGAGGCGTACCGGGGACGCAAAAACCTTTCGAAAAGGCTGGTCTTTACTGGAACCGAATTATGCTCGATCTCAAGAAGTACACGCCTGCGTATTCCGGAATAAACCGCTTCGCTAAATAGCGGCGGCGTGAATTGCTGCATCATCTCAATCGCCTCGCGGTATTCATCTGCCGAGAGCGAACACGACCCGCATGAGCGCAAATGACCGGCAACGCGATCGCTTTGATTTTCTTCGATGTCGCCGCCCACATATAGTGGCAGCAGCAGCTGAATATTTTTGCAATTCATCTATTTTCCTCCCCGGTTTTTCGTTCGGTCCGCCGGTCGCAGTAAATCTTTATCTTTCGCCGGGCCGAACTTATCTGCGAACGGACTGTTGTCGGGCTCGACCCCAGAATCGCGGCCACTTCATCGCTCGGCAACCCTTCAAAATCGCGCAGCACTATCGCCGCTTTCTCTCTCTCCGGCAGCGATGCGATTGCTCGGCCGATCATTTTACGCTGCTCGTCGCGAACGAGATTTTCGTCAGCGCTTTCAGCGTCCGATGCGAGTTCAAACGCACTATCGTCATAATCCAGCGAAAACATTTTTCCACCATGTTTCTGACGTCTATTCGCGAAATCTCGGCAGACGTTTACGGTAATCGAATATACCCACGCAAAAAAATCCTTCTTCGGATCTAATCGCTTAAGATACTTGAAAATTCGAAGAAACACCTCCTGCGCGGCATCTCGGGCATCCGGTTCGTTTCCGAGCATCCGCCAAGTCATCGCCAAAACTCTTTGCTGCGAATAGATCATGATCTGCTCAAATGCCGCCCGGTCGCCATCAAGCGCACACTCGACGAGGTCCGTAACAAATGCCTGATTCTGAGACCGTTCGCCAATCTGCAATTGTATTCCTATTGCCAGAGTCATATTTCCCGTCAATATCAAAGCCCCGTCCGGCACCTATAATGTTAGTCTTCTCTCGACCTTTCACTTACATATACCGGCGCAGGTTGCAAAACGTTGAAAAATTATTCTAAGGCTGGTCGGACCGACTGCCTACCGAGGAAACTTATTAGGCACAGAAAAGCGGATAACGCGGATAAAAATCTCTTCCTATCTGCGTCATCTGCGTAAATCGGCGGCTAAAAAGCTTCCGCAGTAACTACTTCGGTTTGATGTTTGTTTCAGTTCGCGCTTGTCCGCTCACGCCAGCTCTGGGTCGGGCCGCCTTCGTCGACGCGGATCATAGAGATCGCACCAGGTGAGGGGCAAACTAATGCGCAGAGGTTGCAGCCGACGCATTCTTTCTCGATGACACGCGGATAGCGTTTGCCGTTCGATTCGACAAATTCGAAGCTTTGATGAGCGCCGTCTTCGCATGCGACATAGCAAAGATTGCATTGAATGCATTTTTCT
>JBGTCS010000035.1:0-4302 GCA_041748715.1 Pyrinomonadaceae bacterium
GATTTTAAAGTTGAATGTCCGACGGGTTCCGGAATAATGTTAAACCTCTGGGAAGTTTCGCAAGAGCTGTCACGCCGAATGTCGCGAAGTTTTCTTTTGGATGACAATTGCAGGCGGCCCGTATTTGGAGATGACGAAAAGTCGCAGACCGACCCGCATTTCCGCGATCCCGTGCTCTTTCACGAATATTTTCACGGCAACAACGGAGCGGGCATTGGAGCGAGCCACCAAATGGGCTGGACCGGGTTGGTCGCAAAACTGCTGCAGCAAAGCGGCGAATAGAGGTAAGCAAAAATGATCAAACTTAAATCGGAGATCTGCGGCCAATTCGAAACCGCATCAACGCGCGAATGGCTCGAAACAAACGGTATCGGCGGATATGCGTCGTCATCCGTATCGGGAGCGAACACCCGCCGTTATCACGGCCTGCTGGTTGCCGCTACGAGGCCTCCGCTCGGGCGAATGGTTTTGCTCTCCAAATTTGAAGAGATGTTGATCATTGATGGGGAGAGCTATGAATTGTCGTCAAATCAGTACCCCGGTAAGGTTCATCCCGTCGGTGTCCGGTTTTTAAAGCAGTTTCGGCTCGATCCGTTCCCGGTTTGGACCTTTGATATCGCGGGCGTTGAGATCGAAAAACGTCTTTTTATGGTTTACGGCGAAAATACCGCGGTTATGTCATGGTCCGTTACAAAAGGCGATGCTTCCCGTATCGAACTTGAACTGCGTCCGCTGCTCGCATTTCGCGATCACCATCATCTGCGGCACGGGGACGCGAATTTTGGCACCGAATATGACAATTCCGCTGATCTGGTTTCGATAGAGCCGTATCCCGAAATGCCGCGGCTTTATCTCGCTCACAACGCAAAAACGGTCGAGCCGACAGGTTACTGGTATCGTGATTTTGAATACGCTATCGAACGTGAACGCGGTTTTGATTTTTCGGAAGACCTGTTTCAGCCGTTTTGCTTGAGATTTGATCTGGCTAAAAAAGCGGTCGTCATCGCTTCGACCGAGCCAAAACAGTTCGCAGATGCCGGGGATTTTGAATCCGCTGAGATCGAACGCCGACTCGAACTGGATCGGATGGCCGGAGCAAACGATGATCTGAGATCCCAGCTTGTGCAAGCTGCCGACCAGTTCATCGTCGCTCGTGGCTCGGGCAAAACTGTCATCGCTGGTTATCACTGGTTCTCGGACTGGGGACGCGACACGATGATCGCTTTAAGCGGGCTGACACTTTCGACCGGGCGCAGTGACGTCGCGAAAAGTATCCTGACCGAATTCGCCAAACATATTTCCGAGGGAATGCTTCCTAACCGCTTTCCCGACGCGGGCGAAACTCCCGAATACAACACCGTTGACGCGACGCTTTGGTTTTTTGAGGCGATCCGTGCGTACGCGGATAAAACCGGCGATCTCGATCTGATCCGCAACGAACTTTACGACAAACTCGTCGATATTATCGAATGGCACGTTGCGGGAACGCGATATCAGATACACGTCGATGCCGACGGCCTTTTATTCGCCGGTGAACCCGGGGTTCAATTGACGTGGATGGACGCGAAGATCGGCGATTGGGTCGTCACGCCACGGACCGGCAAGGCGGTCGAGATACAGGCTCTCTGGTATAACGCCCTTTGTATAATGGCCGATCTGGCGAAAAAATTAGGCAGGGCGGACAGCCAGGCACTTTATCTCGGGATGGCGGAGAAGGCGAAAAAGAGCTTTAACAAGCTGTTTTGGAATAAGACGGATGAGTGCCTGTTTGATGTGATCGACGGCGATGCAAAAGACGCCGCGATAAGGCCTAATCAGATATTCACCGTCAGCCTGCCGTATTCGATGCTTTCGGCGGCAAAAGCCCGCAAAGTCGTGGACAAGGTCGAGGCCGAGCTGCTGACGCCCGTTGGGCTCCGTTCCCTGTCGCCGAACGATCCGCAATACGTTCCGGTCTATATCGGCTCGCCGCTTGATCGGGACGCCGGTTATCATCAGGGAACGGTCTGGGGTTGGCTGATCGGCCCGTTCGTCGATGCTTACCGAAAGGTTCATTCAGCAGACGCCAAATGCAATAAACAAGTCGACGAGATCATTGCCGGATTCAGAAAACATATGACCGACGCGATGGCAGGACAGGTTTCCGAGATCTTCGATGCTGATCCGCCGCACGCTCCGCGGGGTTGCGCCGCTCAGGCTTGGAGCGTCGCCGAGCTGCTGCGGATTATGGGCTAATGCGGATGAGGATTTTAATCTGGGGCGACGAAAAGCGATTACAACTCTCCCCGCCCTCAGCGTCGGAACCCGAGCGGGTCGTCGGAACTCTTACAAGTTTCGGCGTTCAAACAGACTGGATGCAGGCTGTCGCAGCCTGAAAATGAAGTATTTATAATATATAAAAGGAAAGATCATGAAAGCAATTGCAGTAAAACCGGGAATACCGGACTCGGCCCATCTCGTAGAAATGCCAAAGCCATCCGTCACCGATATCGACGGCGGTCGCGGCGTGCTGGTAAAAGTTATCCGTGTCGGTGTTGACGGCACAGACAAGGAAATTAACGACGCCGAATACGGTGCCGCCCCCGTCGGCGAGGATTTTCTGGTTATCGGCCACGAAGGCTTTGGCATTGTCGAAGAAGTCGGGCCAAACGTTACCGAATTGAACAAGGGCGATTATGTCGTCGCGACCGTTCGGCGGCCCGGCACAAGCATTTACGATCTGATCGGAACAAGCGATATGACGACCGACGATACTTATTTCGAACGCGGTATCAACCTGCGTCACGGATTCTTATCGGAATATTACGTTGACGACGCGGCGTTTATTGTAAAAGTGCCGAGCGGTTTAAAGGATGTTGGTGTGTTACTCGAACCGATGACCGTTGTCCAAAAAGGCATCACCCAGGCGTTTGAAACCCAGCGGCGGCTCCGCGTCTGGAAGCCCAAGCGAGCCGCCGTGCTTGGCGCCGGAACGATCGGACTTTTGGCCACGCTTGTTTTGAGGCTTCGCGGTATCGAGGTCGTGACATTCGGCCGCACGCCCAAACCATATCTCAACTCGGATCTGATCGAGGATCTCGCTGCAAAATACATCTCGACCGCCGATATTGCCGTGCACGACTTTGCCGCACAGAACGGAGGTTTTGACATCATTTTCGAAGCTACCGGATTTTCACCAATCGTGTTCGACGCGATGCAGGCCCTGGCAAAAAATGGGATCTTAATACTTTCGAGCGTCACCGGTGGGAATCGAATGGTCGAGGTACCCGCGGACAAGATCAACCTTGAATTTGTTCTCGGCAATAAAGTGATGATCGGGACCGTCAACGCAAACCGCGAGTATTTTGAAAGCGGCGTAAAAGATATGTCGCAGGCTTTTCTCGAGTACGGTGACTGGCTGGCACGGCTGCTGACGCATCCGGTAAACGGGCTCGAAAATTACAAAGAGCTTTTTGAAACCCTGACAAGTGCCAAAGGGGCGATTAAGGTTTACTGCGAAGTCGGTTAGATTCAAAATCCGGGCGGACGATAAACGAACGCCCGCTAGGTAACTCCGGCATCGACCAAAGAACTTTTCGCACAGCCCGCCGGACGATTTCGGTCGTCAAACCTGCACAAAATAAAGTGAAGAGGTAAAACCTTCAAAAAAGCTCAAATGAAACAAAAAAACTTTTCGACCTGCAGATTTTGCGACTGTTAAAACTTCAACTCCCGTTTTCCCGCTTCGAATTTTCGAAGTAATTACTGATGTTGGTGCTCTGCCTCAATTTGCCTGACGCCAATCCTTGATCGGCCGGTTCTGCATGTTTAAAATAGTGCAAAATCAACCCACGTCCCCGAACAATCCCATCCAAGACCGCGAAAACTTTGTTTGGTAATGGGCGGTATTGGTATATAATCCTTAGCTAACAGAGACTTTACGTAAACGGGATTATGGATCTGCCGATTTTGAATTCCATGAAAGAGAATGCATGCGGGTGTGTGGAATCGACTTCGACAGCCAGCAAACGATGCCTTTGTCCAGCCACCGGGCTGGTTCAAATCATCGGTCGAAAATATGCGGTGAGGATTCTGGCCATGATAGGCGAACAAGGGGTGATCCGATTTACCGATCTCAGAGAAGCAATGGATGAGATGAGTTCATCGACGCTTTCCATCCGGCTAAATGAACTCGAAAGGACGGGCCTTATAAACCGTCACACCCATTCCGAGACACCCCCGCGGGTCGAATATTCGCTTACCAACGAAGGCGAACGTCTACGTGGAAGCATTTTCTCCCTTTCAAAATTTGCCCTGCGGCAA
>JBGTCS010000036.1:0-3274 GCA_041748715.1 Pyrinomonadaceae bacterium
GCTAATTTTCGTTGCAACTCGGCGGTCGGAACATCCTGTAAACGCAATGGTTTAACCGCCTCAAGTGAACGAAGTCCTTTAAATAAGGATTCTTTAAAAGTACGACCGATTGCCATAACTTCGCCGACCGATTTCATCTGCGTTCCCAGTACATCTTCAGCACCCGGGAATTTTTCAAAGGCCCATTTTGGAATCTTGGTGACGACGTAATCGATTGTGGGTTCAAAAGATGCGGGCGTCTTTTTGGTGATGTCGTTTGGTATCTCGTCGAGCGTGTATCCGACCGCAAGCTTTGCCGCTATCTTGGCGATCGGGAAGCCGGTGGCTTTCGAGGCAAGGGCGGACGAACGTGATACTCGAGGATTCATTTCGATAATACGAACGTCACCGTTTGCCGGATTGATGGCAAACTGAATGTTCGAACCGCCGGTCTCGACACCGACCTTGCGGATGCAGGCCTTGGACATATCGCGAAGGTTCTGATATTCACGATCCGTTAAGGTCTGCGCCGGGGCAACCGTGATCGAATCTCCGGTATGGACACCCATCGGATCAAAATTTTCAATCGAACAGATTATGACTACGTTGTCATTGAGGTCGCGCATCACCTCGAGTTCGTATTCTTTCCATCCGAGGATAGATTCTTCGATCAATATTTGTGAATTCGGCGAGGCGGCAAGACCGCCTTTGGCGATCTCTTCAAACTCCGCCGGATTAAACGCGGTTCCACCGCCGGTCCCGCCAAGTGTGAAGGATGGTCGAATGATCGCCGGATAGCCGATCTTTTCGACGATCGCACTCGCTTCGTCCCAAGTGTGAGCAAAACCTCCGACCGGGCTCTGGATACCGATCTCATCCATGGCCGCTTTGAAAAGCTCGCGGTCTTCCCCGACCTTTATGGCGTTTATATTCGCCCCGATCAGTTTGACCCCAAATTTATCGAGAACTCCCTGTTCGTAAAGCTCAACCGACAAGTTGAGGCCGGTTTGTCCTCCGACTGTCGGAAGCAAGGCGTCCGGGCGTTCTTTCTCGATTATTGCCGTTACGGTTTCGAGGGTTAGCGGTTCAATGTAGGTTCGGTCGGCGATCTCAGGATCGGTCATGATCGTCGCCGGGTTTGAGTTGACCAAAACGACCTCAAACCCTTCTTCTTTTAGCGAACGGCAAGCCTGGGTTCCGGAATAATCAAACTCGCAGGCCTGGCCGATAACTATCGGACCTGAACCTATAATTAGAATTTTCTTGATATCGTCGCGTCTGGGCATGATTAAATTTCTGATTATACAGAAAAAGCCCGGCCAATCTAACCGGGCTCAATGATATTCGGGACGGATTTCGAATCGGAAACGCTTTCTTTCTGATCATCGTTCGCGAAGCCCCGACGACAGTTCCATGTCCGACGCGCCGTAGGCCGGATGCGTGGGCGAACCTTCTGGAAATGCCATCGGGAATTGGCGTTGGATTCCAATTGGGAATTTCCCCTAAGTCGTTCTGGGACCAACGGTCCATCAAGGGAATTTCGGAAATTTTGGGATCTTCTGATTGATCTTTTGTTTGACCGTGTCGATCGCCGCTTTGCCCGAGATGATGTTGTCGAGCCGCGTGCCGAGTGACGGATCCAGTTTTTTCAGTCGGTCGTTTATCTTTTTAGCTTCTTTTTTATTTCCGCTGGCATTGTATGCCTCGCCGAGGCTAAATAGGCCGTAAATATTTGCACCGTCCGTATCTACTACGCGTTTAAAGGTCGCAACGGCATTTACCAGATCATTAAGACCGCGATATCCGATACCGAGTTGGTTCACCGCGATCAACCAGTCACCCCGGAAACCAAGAACCGTCTTTAGAACCGCCACGGCGGCTGCGAAATCGCCGAGAGCATTATGCGTCGAGCCAAGGTTCAAATATGCGGCATCGAGCTTCGGATCCTGTTCAACCGCGGTCTCGAGGTTAGTTTTAGCGGCTGTGTAGTTTGCTTTCGCCCCTTCCGGGTCTTTAGCATCGGTCTGAGATTTGCCAGCGTTGTAATGAGCCCACCCAAGATTTGAGTTTTCAATGGCGTTAGGATTTAGATCCTTCGCCGTCGAGAGGCTTGCGATAGAATTGTTCCATTCATTTCCCCTGCCTTGGCAATAACCCCACTCGGTGTAAAGATCGGCCGTTTTTATACCTTCCGAGGCAATGGCAAATTCGGCATTCGCGTCGGCAAATCGTTCAAGCTGGCGATACGTACTGGCCAGATTTGCGTGGGCCTGATAATTGCCAGGTTCGTGTTTAATTGTGTGCTGATAGGCAGCGGCGGCGTTTGGATAATCGCTGCGGTTGTAATAAGCGACACCCAAATCGAACGACGCCTGCGAATAGGTCGGATCAATCTCGATCGCTTTCTTATAAGACTCAATCGCCTGAGCGGGCTGTTCCATTCGCTCGAATATCTGCCCGCGATAGTAGTGAGCACTTACGAAACGAGGATCGAGTTGAACTATGCGATCAAATGCGGCGAGCGATTCTGTATTTTTATTTTGCTTGTATGCGATCACACCCCGGAGGTATTGAACGTCGACATTATCGACACCGGCCGCATCGGAGCGCTGAAGTGCGGTTTCGGCCTTAGCAACTTCGCCTTTCGCAAGATAGGACATACCAAGCGGGGCATAGAGCATTGTGTAATCCGGATTGATTCTCACCGCCGCCTCGTAATTGGCTATTGCCTGGTCACTGTCGCCACGGGCCTCGTAGATCGCACCGAGCTTGGCATGGGCGACATCGTTTTGTGAGTCGAATTTAATCGCTTCGTCAAAGTATTGAATCGCGGCCAAATTATTCGCATCACCCGCCACCTCGATCCCCTTTGCAGTCAGAGCGTTGCTCAAACCGTCAGATGCCCGTTTGTTTTGAGGATTTTGAATAAGAGCTTCGCGATAATTGGTAATCGCGGAGTCGGTCTGATCACTGTCTAGGAATGTTTCTGCTTTTGCGGTCAGAGTTTCTGACATGGCGATCTTTCGATTTGCTGCTGCGCGGGCCGCCTTCTGCCGTGCAGCGATTGCTGCGGTTCGCCGCTTATGTGCGGCCGCCGCGATCTGAGCACTGCTAGGGCCGGAGCGACCGCCCGCCGCGAGGCTGGTATTTCCGCCAGATGCACGAGATTGCGGTTTCTTACGAGATTCACGAAAAACAAAAACGCTCGACCCGCCGGCCAGATCCTCGGTAGCAACCAGATCCTGAGCGTTTGCCGCCGGAGGAAAAGGCAGCATCGAAGCGATCATGACCAACG
>JBGTCS010000037.1:0-3232 GCA_041748715.1 Pyrinomonadaceae bacterium
CATTTCGGCGATGCACACGGTGTTTGTCAGTGCGTCAGGTAGGTCGGAACCGAATATCTCCCACATCTCATCCGTCGAACGCAGATACCGGACACCTGTCGCCGGATCCTGAAACTGGCTACTGATCGTTCGCCCTTCATCGATACATCTTAGCAGTTGCTGTGCTCGTGCATCCTCTGGATCAAGATAATGGACGTCATTTGTCGCAACCAACGGTATTTGCGAACTTTTTGACAGTTCAACAGTCTCTTTGATCAGTTTTTTTGCTTCCTCACCCGGCTTGTCATGGATCTCAAGATAAAAATTGCCTGCGCCGAATATATCTAAGAGCGTGCTGCAATTATCCAGGGCCCGCTCTTGGTCTCCATTCGCGAGGAAATGGCCAACCGGGCCCCTGGAACCCGCTGAGAGGCCGATCAGGCCAGTACTTCGTTCTGAAAGTAACTCGAGATCGATACGCGGCTTATGATGAAATCCTTCTGTATAAGCCTTTGACGCGATAAAAACGAGATTCTGGTATCCTTCAAGATCGCGGGCCAAAAGAATAAGGCTGTAATACCCCATTTCGCCGGCCTCGACGACCGTGCTTTTGTCGAATCGGCTCCCTAGCTTTAGATTTGCTTCATATCCGATGATCGGCTTGATCCCGGCGCCTGACATAGCGTTAAAAAACGAGATCGCCCCGTACATATTGCTGTAATCCGTGATGGCGCAAGCCTTTTGATCAAGTTGACCCAGACGTTTGGCGAGCGGCTTTAGTTGGACTGTGCTTTGCAACAGGCTATAATCAGAATGCAAATGCAGGTGAACGAAGTCTTTTACATCGAAATTGGGCCGGATCACGTTTTGCTCCATATATGAAGAAAGTTTATCTGGAAACTTTTGGCTGTCAAATGAACGTCTCCGACTCGGAGCGTATATCGACGGCGCTTGAGCGAGACGGCTACGAAATGATCGCTGACGAGGCCTCGGCGGACGTCATTATATTCAATACCTGCTCCGTTCGAGAAAAAGCAGAGCATAAACTCTATACACGTGTAGGGCGTATTCGACACGCCGCCCGAAAGAAACCCATTGTGGGCGTAATGGGTTGCGTAGCCCAATTAGATGGTGAAACACTCTTTAAAAAGATAGAAGGGGTTGATTTTGTGCTGGGAACACGAGCAGTTGGGCGTGTTTCTAAGGCAATAGATGAGAACCTGCGTACCGGGCAAAAGGTGCTGGATGTTGGCGAGCGTGAGGATAATTACGATTGGACCGTCGCCGACACACACCGGCACTCGCCTTATGTCGCATTTTTGCCGATCATAGAGGGCTGTAATAAGTTTTGCACCTATTGTATCGTGCCTTTTTCCCGCGGACGCGAGCGTAGTTTTTCGGCGTCGGTTCTCGTCAAACAAGTACACGACCTAAAGGATCGAGGCGTCAAGGAAGTTCACTTAATCGGTCAAAACGTAAATAGTTACCGACCTGAAGCTGATACGGGACTTGAAGGTATTGAAGGGAAGTCGGCTTTTACAAAATTGCTGAAGGCAGTGGCTGTCACCGGGATCGAAAGGCTAAAATTCACAACATCATTTCCGCGTGATTTTCGCTCAGAAATTGTCGATGCGATCGAGGACCACGAAAATCTGTGTAATTGGGTACATTTACCCGTCCAATCCGGCAGTAACCGCGTGTTGGCCGCGATGAAACGGGGCCACACGATCGAAAAATATCTCAAACAGGTCGATCGGATAAGATCTTCACATCGTGATATAGCCTTGACCACCGACATAATTGTCGGGTTTCCGGGAGAGTCTGAGGCTGATTTCCTCGATACCGTAAAAATGGTCGAGTATTGCGGCTTCGATATGGCCTATATTTTCAAGTATTCGCGCCGGCCTGGAACGCCGGCTTTTGATATGATCGACGACGTATCACCGGCGGAAAAGACACTTCGCTTCATGCAGCTCGAACGCGTGCAGAAAGGTAGTCAAAACAAAAGATTACAGCGGTATCTCAATAAAGTACTTAAGGTTCTTGTCGAAGGTTCGTCAAGCCGCACGGTGAACGGACTGACGGGCCATTCGACGTGTCACAAGATCGTAAATTTCGAAGGTCCCACAGAATTTCTCGGTAAGGTTATCGATGTGAAGATCACAGAGATCAAGGCAAATTCGTTGTTTGGCGAGGTTCAATAGATTTAAATGGAAAACGGTCAAAGTTTGGTCGAGGTAAAGATCGGGGCACTGATAATGGACCCGAACACGAATACGCCTATCGTGGTGCTTAAAGGTGTTGATTCGGAGAATGTTTTGCCCATCTGGGTTGGAGCTTTCGAGGCCAATGCGATCGCACTTGAGATCGAGAAGGTCGTTCCACAGAGGCCAATGACCCACGACCTCTTGAGAAACGTCATCATCGAATGCCAGTTATCGGCCACAAGCGTCGTAATTACCGACCTTCTCGACAACACTTTCTATGCACGGATTGAGCTAAAGGATAAAAGTGACGAACCCGTTATGCTCGACGCTCGTCCGTCTGACGCAATTGCTCTCGCCTTGAGACTCGATTGTCCTATATTCGTTGATCAAAAAGTCATTGATCTCTCGGCAGCCTCAAACCGCACCGAAACATCCGACGAGGAGACCGAAACACCGCCGGACGAATGGCCAGAGCTGATTGGTTAGTGGCACCTATCCGTTCGACCGTAATTTATACATAATCTCTATTATCAGACGCAGACTGTATCTTTTTTTCCGACCCTGGCATTCTATAGCGGCTCTCCTTGGCAATGCCCTTTTACTTCCTGTTTCTGTTTTGACACGGTTCTGGTAAAAGGCTATCATTACTGTTTTGTTATCTATCACAGATTCCAATTAGTACTATTCTATAAAGGAGTTACGAACATTGAGTAACGGAAATTTTCTATTTACTTCGGAGTCGGTCACAGAGGGTCATCCTGATAAGATCGCGGATCATATTTCAGACGCGATCCTTGACGCGATCCTCGAACAGGACGCGCATGCCCGAGTTGCGTGTGAAACACTAGTTACTACAGGCCTGGCCGTTGTGGCCGGTGAGATCACGACGACCGCGACCGTAAATTATAAACAGATCATACGCGATACCATTCACGAGATCGGCTACAACGATGCAAGTTACGGCTATGATGCAAATACCTGTAGCGTGATCGACGCGATCGGCACTCAATCGCCCGACATTTCGCAGGGTGTCGACACAGGCGGTG